>JBKJNE010000284.1:0-4849 GCA_046596015.1 Alphaproteobacteria bacterium | reverse complement strand
CCGAGGCCGAGCTGCGCGCCGCCGTCGACACCGCCCACGAACATGGCCTGCGCACCCGCGCCCATGTGGCCGGCCGCGATAACGTGCTGCTGTGCGCCAGGGTGGGCGTCGACATCCTCGACCATGCGGACGGCCTGGACGACGCGTGCATCGATGCCATCGCCGAGGCCGGCGCCTTCGTGGTGCCCAGCATCTACCTGCCCTGGGTGGCGCTCCGGAACGGCGGCAAGGGCGGCTCGGGCTATTTCGACCAGCCCAGCCTGGACCAAAGCTGCGCCATGCTGGGGCGCGCGATCGAGGCCGGCGTCAAGCTGGTGCCCGGCGACGATTATGGCGCTGCGGAGCTGCCGCACGGCACCTATGCGAAGGAACTGGCGTGTTACGTGGACTACGCGGGCATCGACCCGCTCGAGGTGATCCGCTGGGCGACCCGGAACGGCGGCGCCATGACCGGCATCGCCGATCTGGGCACCATCGCGCCGGGGAAACTGGCCGACATGCTCGTCATCGACGGCGACCCGTCCTCCGACATCACGCTGCTGTCGCGGCCCGAGCGCCTGATCGCAGTGATCAAGGATGGCCAGGTCGTCAGCGGCCACCTTCCGGCCCGCCACGAGCAACCGGCATTGGCCTGACCGTTACTCGTCGACCCGCTTGAGTTCCGCCACGCGGACCAGCCCGTTCTGGCCGGTGAAGGTGATGGTCGCGTCGCCGCTCTGGGCCTGCGAGATGCCGGAAATGCGGTAATCGCCGGTGTCGTATATCGCGCGCTTGCCGGCATCCTCGATCACCAGCCGGCGCGCTTCCGGGAAGATGGCGTACCGCAGATGGTTCTGCGATCCGGTCGACGCGGGACTGCCCAGTTTCTCCGGCCACCATGACCCCGGCTGCCGCGAGCCCGACCGATAGCTGACGTCGGATCCGTCCTGCCGCGCCGCGCCCTCGCGCGCGTCCGGCCGGGCCGGATGATCGCGCAGCCATGCCGACAGGTCGGTTGCCAGCCCGTTGAGCGCGGTCTTCATCCGGTCGTTGAACATGTCGCCGACCATGGTCATGCCGGACGACCACTGCGACATGCCGCCGAAGTCCGGATGGGAAAACTGCGCCATGGTGCCACCGCCGGACCGCAGCGCGTCGAGCACCGTGCGCACCCCTCCCTCGGATACGCCGTGGCGTTTCGCCAGATCGGCGATCGGTGCTTCGTCGTTCGCATGGCCGGACATGGCAACCTCCCTCAAGATTCGTCGTTCCTGGAGAACACATCGCGTCCGAAGCGGTTTCAGGGAACCGGCACGTGCCGTGATTGTTTGCATGATAGGCCGCGCCGCGGCCTCTCGATAGCGGGGGAACATGGACCGGAGCGGGCGAGAGAACAGGGTCGAGGCGCCGCTCGACATGCCACGGACAGGCTGGAAGGCGATCCTTTGGCGACTGTGGTCCGAGCTGCATGACGACCGCGTCCTGCTCGCCGCCGCCAGCGTAACCTACTACGCCATCCTGGCCCTGGTGCCTACATTGTCAGCACTGATCTCCGTCTACGGGCTGTTTTTCGACGTCGCCAGCGCCGCCGATCATCTCAAGCACCTGGCCTATGTGGTGCCGGACGGCGCCATCGAGATCGTCCGCGAGCAGGTGATCCGGCTTGCCGGCGCGAAAGCCGCCACGCTCGGGCTTGCGCTGGTTGTCTCACTGCTGGTCGCGCTGTGGAGCGCCAATGCGGGGATGAAGGCGATCTTCCAGGCGATGAACATCGCCTATGACAAATCCGAGGACCGGGGCTTCATCGAGCTCACCCTGGTAACGCTGGGGTTCACCGCCTCGGGTATGCTGATCCTGCTGGTGCTGGTCGCCGCCATCGTCGCCGTGCCCGTCGCCATCGGCAATCTTGGCTTCGACGGCCCGTTGGTATGGATGCTCGCCGCGGCGACCTATGCGACGGCGCTGATGCTGATCGCGCTGGCCGTAACCGCGCTCTATCGCTGGGGACCCAGCCGCCACCACGCGCCGCTGCGGTGGCTCGCGCCCGGCACCATCGCAACGGTGGTGCTGGTGTCGCTGCTGTCGCTGGGGTTCTCCTGGTACACCGCCAATTTCGGATCCTACGACAAGACCTATGGCTCCCTCGGCGCGCTGGTCGGCTTCATGACCTGGATGTGGATGTCGATCGCGGTGTTGATCGCCGGCGGCGAACTCAATGCCGAGATCGAGCAGCAGGCCGGCGTGGGGGACGACGCGGAGCCAGGTGACGGCGCGGCCTGAGCGGGACGCGCCAGGCCACCTCCCACAGGCCCCAGGCGAACATCCAGAGGATGAGCGAGGTCAGGACCGCGCCCCAGCCGGGGCCGATCAGCTGGAACAGCACCTCGTGCAGCGCCCAGAACAGCGACGCGATGGCGCCGACGATGACACAGGCCGACGCGAACAGCAGCATGATGCGAAATGCGATCCTGCGGCCGATGGGCCTGATCTCCTGGGCGGCAAGTCGTGCCGTTCGCGTGAAAAGCAGCAATCGCCAGAGCATGGTCTTCCCCCACGGAAGCGCGCCGCATGGCACGGCGCACGGTCCCCTAAAGCCTGCTCGGGCAAGTTGTTCCATCGGTGCGCGAACTTGCTCGTCCCGGTCACCGGGGTGCAGGCACCAATCTTTGTCAAATGACCAATTATTTGCTGTCGGCGACTACCGCATCCGCCTAAAATGCGGCGCGAGCCTTGCTGCGCCGAAGGAATGGCAGGAGACGACGATGGATGGACTTGAACCTCTGGAAACGGGCGAACAGCAGCTCGGCAAGACTATTGGCCTGGCGCTGCGCGGCGATCCGATCCCCAGCGACGAATACATCTCGGTCGAGTTCATGCGCCGCGAAATGGACAAGGTCTGGGCCAAGGTCTGGAACGTGGGCGGGATTGCCGCCGAGATTCCCGAGCCCGGCGACTACGTCACCCACCAGCTTGGCCGCGAATCCATCCTGATGGTCCGCCAAGACGACGGCGCGGTGAAGGCGTTCTTCAACGTCTGCCAGCATCGCGGCAACCGGCTGGTCTATGGCGACGCCGGATCGACAGAGACGTTCAGCTGCGTCTATCACGGCTGGACCTTCGCGCGGGACGGCGAACTGATCCAGCTGCAGGACCGCGAGGATTTCCGCCGGGGCGACCCCTGCGGCAAGCTGAACCTGGTCGAGATGCCCTGCGAGGTCTGGGCCGGCTTCATCTGGTACAACATGGACCCGCACTGCCGGCCGCTCGACGCCTTCCTGGGCGGCGTGAAGGCCGAGCTGGACGGCTATCAGATCGACAAGATGATGCGGGTGTTCTACCGGGTGACGGAAGCGCCGTTCAACTACAAGTGCATCCACGACAATTTCTGCGAGTCCTATCACTTGCCCACGCTGCATCCGCAGATCGGCAGCTATGTGGACGACGACTACCGCAACACACAGTTCATCATGTATCCGCAAGGCCACAATTTGATGAAGATGAAGGGCGCCCTGCCGTCCATGCGCGAGGCCGGCGGCATCAGCGAGACCCTGGCCAACGAGATGCGGCAGTGGGACCTGGATCCCGCGGACTTCAGGGACAACCCGCGCGACGTGCGCGCCGCGTTGCAGCAGCAGAAGCGCAAGCTGGGGCCGCAGCGGAACCTTGGCCACTTCCTGGACCTGGAGGACGGGCAACTTACCGACGCCCACCACTTCAACATCTTCCCCGGCACCACGATGACCATGCAGTCGCCGATGATGCTCGGCTTTCAGCGGGCCGAGCCGCATCCGACCGACCCGAACAAGTGCATCTTCGAGCACTGGCGCTTCTCGCATCCACCCCATGACGGCAGCGACATCGTGACGCCGATCGGCGTCTTTCCGTTCCGCGAAGCCGCGCGCGAGGTCATTCCCTTCGGCGAGGGCAGCATGGGCAGCGTGTCGGACCAGGATCTCTACGCCTGCTCCGGCCAGCAGCTGGGTTTCCACTCGCGGGGCTTTCGCAACGCCTACCTGGCCGACCAGGAGGACCGGGTGCAGCAGTTCCATGAGATGCTGCACGACTACATGGACGGCAAGCTTCCCTAGCCTTTCGCCAGGCGGGCAATGCCCGCGTCGAACATCAGCGCCAGCTTCTTCGCCACCGTCTCCAGGTCCGACGCCTTGCACCGCCCGCCCGACAGGCGGTCGATGCTGCCGTTCTCCACCAGGATGTGGATGAACGCTGAATCGAGGATGTAGAACGCCCAGTAGACGTCCTCCTCGGCCGCGCCGGGCATCTTGCCGCGGAGCATGGCGACGAAGTCCTCGACCACGCTGGCGTATTCGCGGGCGAAGGTCTTGGTATGCGGCTCGGAACCCGGTGTGTTGGCCGCCAGCGACAGCAGCTTCACATAGGCCGCCCAGCCCGGACCGCCATCGAGCGCCCGCCGCACGACCGGCATGACGAAGGCGGTCACGATCTCGGCGATGCTCGCCTGATTGCCGCGTTCGGCCACTGCCTGAAGCGACGCGGCGATATCGGCCGCATGCTCGGCCGAGCGCCGCATGATGACTTCGGAATAGAGGTCGCCCTTGGTGCCGAAATAGTAGCTCATCAACCCCAGCGGCACGTCGGCCTTCAGCGCGATCGCACGCGTCGTGGTGCCCTCGTAGCCCTGCCGCGCGAACAGCATCTCGGCGGCATCGACGATGCGCTCCTTGGTGCTCTGGTTGCCCCCCGCCTGCGGATCAGCGGCGGCGGCGGCTTTGGATTTCCTGGCCAATGGTCGAGGTCCTGGAGGTTACCGTAGGGGAGCAGCGGCGAATACTAGCAGCGTCGCGCGGTTCCGGCGCGCTCATTTATGGACGTCTCCCGTGCGCGTGGCAAA
>JBKJNE010000124.1:0-3109 GCA_046596015.1 Alphaproteobacteria bacterium | reverse complement strand
TCGTTCCCCATCCTGAAGAACCAGCGCATCGGCAAGCGGCCCAAGAAGGTGCTGGCGGTGCGCGACGAGATGGACGACACGGTCAGCCTGGACATCACCCACTATGGCTACGTGATGGCCTTCGGCTACGAGCACGAACGTATCCTGAAGGTGGCGCGCACCGGCAAGGTGCTCGAGGGCATCGATGCGCTGAAGTCGGTCAACCGCAAGAAGCGTCCCAAGGCGCCCATCGACATCCGCTTCCACCTGCATCCGGACGTGGACGCAAGGCGCACGGTGGACGGCGGCGCGGTCGAGCTGACCCTGCCGGGCGGCGCCATGTGGCGGTTCGAATCCACCCACGGCGTCAACGTCGAGGAAAGCATCTATCTGGGCGAGCGCGGCCATGTGAAGTCCACCCGGCAGCTCGTGGTCAGCAGCACCACCGGCGCATCGCGGCTGCAGATCAACTGGCGCCTGCTCAAGGTCTAGCGCAACAACAAGAAGGCCATCATGACCGACCAACCCATCCGCAGGGCGCTGCTTTCCGTTTCCGACAAGACCGGCCTGGTCGAGCTGGGCCGGTTCCTCGCGGCACACGGCGTCGAGATCCTGTCGACCGGCGGCTCGGCGAAGCTGCTGGCGGACCAGGGCGTGCCGGTGCGCGAGGTGGCGGACTATACCGGCTTCCCCGAGATGATGGACGGAAGGGTCAAGACCCTGCACCCGAAGGTGCATGGCGGCCTGCTCGGCCTGCGCGACAAGCACGCCGACGCCATGGCCCGGCACGGCATCGGCGCCATCGACCTGCTGGTGGTCAACCTCTATCCGTTCGAGGAGACGGTGGCCAGGGGCGCCGAATTCGACGAGTGCATCGAGAACATCGACATCGGCGGTCCGGCCATGATCCGCTCGGCGGCCAAGAACCACAAGTTCGTGACCGTGGTGGTCTCGCCCGCCGACTACAAGGCGGTGATCGACGACATGACCGCCCATGGCGGCGCGACCACCGAGGCAACGCGCCGGCGGCTGGCGGCGATGGCCTATGCGCGCACCGCGGCCTATGATTCCGCCATCTCCGGCTGGTTCGCCGGCCAGCTCGGCGACACCTTCCCCGAGCGCCTGACCATCTCCGGCACGCTGCGGCAGACCCTGCGCTACGGTGAGAACCCGCACCAGCAGGCGGCGTTCTACGTTTCCGGCGACAGGCGCCCCGGCGTGGCGAGCGCGCGGCAGCTCCAGGGCAAGGAGCTCAGCTACAACAACCTCAACGACACCGACGCCGCCTATGAGGCGGTGGCCGAGTTCGACCCGGCGGAGCAGCCCGCCGTGGTCATCGTCAAGCACGCCAATCCCTGTGGCGTCGCCATCGCTCCGTCCATGGCCGAGGCCTATCGCCGGGTGCTCGCCTGCGACCCGGTCAGCGCGTTCGGCGGCATCATCGCGCTCAACGACACGCTCGACGGCGAGACGGCGGCCGAGATCGCGAAGATCTTCACCGAGGTGATCATCGCCCCGGACGCCACCGACGAGGCGCGCGAGATCATCGCCGGCAAGAAGAACCTGCGCCTGCTGCTGGCGGGCGTCCTGCCGGACCCGGCGGCGCCGGGCATGTCGGTGAAATCGGTGGCGGGCGGCTGGCTGCTGCAGACCCGCGACAACGGCCGGGTGTTCCGCGGCGGCCTGAAGGTGGTGACCAGGCGCGCGCCGACCGAGCGCGAGCTTGCCGACCTGCTGTTCGCCTTCCGCGTCTGCAAGCACGTCAAGTCGAACACCATCGTCTATGTGAAGGATGGCGCCACGGTGGGCGTCGGCGCCGGCCAGATGAGCCGGGTCGATTCAGCCCGCATCGCGGCGCGGAAAGCCATGGATGTGGCCGAGGCCGAAGGTCTCGCCGAGCCGCGTACCAAAGGCTCGGTGGTGGCCTCCGACGCCTTCTTCCCCTTCGCCGACGGCCTGCTCTCCGCCGCCGAGGCGGGCGCCACCGCCGTCATCCAGCCCGGCGGTTCCATGCGCGATCAGGAAGTCATCGACGCTGCCGATGCGGCCGGGCTGGCGATGGTGCTCACCGGGATGCGGCATTTCCGGCATTAGGCCGGGGCGACCCTCAAATCGACGCGAACACGCCCCTGATCTGGCGGGCCACATAGCCCAGCTTGCCGACCGTGACCGCGCCGCTCGACTGCAGCTCCGCGATCAGCTCCCGGGCGCGGTCGAGGGCCTTGGCGTGGTGCCCGGCCCAGGTGTCGAGGCCGCCTTCGGCCAGCGCCATGCCGGTCAGCTCGCGCTGCTGGTCGTAGAGGTCGTCGACGATGCTGCCCAGCGCCAGCCGGTCCCAGTGGTCTGGCGCCGTCACCATCTCGGTGGCGGCGCGCAGCCAGTCCAGGCCGGTGCGTTCGCCCACGGCGAAATAGGCGCGGGCGATGTCGTCGACCGGCTCCGCGGCGCGCTCCTTCAGCAGCACGATGTCGGGCGCCGACAGCATGAGATCCAGGCAGGCGATCCGGTGCGCCAGCTCGGCCGGCACACCCTGGGCGACCAGCAGGCTGATCTGCTCGGCGATGGTATCGCCGCTGCTCACCTCCATGAGTGCGGCCGAGCTGAACAATGCCTGCACGCCGGGCCGGAAGCGCTCGACCACGCTCCCGATGTCGAGCGGCAGGCCCAGATGGGTGAGGAACCAGCTCGACATCCGGTGCAGCAGTTCCTTGACGTCCAGGATCATGCTGGTCTGTACACGGGCCGAAACGGCATTGTCCAGCCGGTCGATGTCGTCCCACAGCGCCTGCAGGCCCATCACCTCGCGGGCGACGATATAGGCGGTGGCGATCTGGTCGACGGGCGCGCCGCTCTCCTCGGCCACGCGGGTGACGAAGGTGATGCCGGCGCGGTTGACGATCTCGTTGCCCACCGTCATGGCGATGATGTTCCGCCGCAACTGGTGGTGCCTGATCCGGTCGGCGAAGCGTTCGCGCATGGCCGGCGGGAAATAGGCGATCAGGTCGTTGCAGATCCATGGGTCATCGGGCAGGTCGCTGCGCGCCAGCCGCCGCTTCAGCGAGTTCTTGGCATAGGCGAGCAGCACCGCCAGCTCGGGCCGGCTCAGGCCTTCGCCGGCCGCCAGCCGCCG
>JBKJNE010000085.1:0-2776 GCA_046596015.1 Alphaproteobacteria bacterium | reverse complement strand
ACGGCGGTGATCTCGATCTCGCCGAAATCGCGCCCGACGTCGTCGCACGCCTTGCGCAGCAGCGCCAGGTGCTCGCTCAGCTCGGTGACGCTGCCGCTGGGCGAATACCAGCCGTTGCCATAGCGGGCGACCCGCTCGAACGCCTTGCCCTTGTTGCCGCCGATGTGCACCGGCAACGGCTTTTGCACCGGCAGCGGGAAGGACTTGAAGTTGTGCCAGCTCAGGAACTCGCTCTCGTGCTCGACGACGTCGCCGGACCACACCTTGCGCATGGCCTGGATGTAGTCGTCGAACCGGGCGCCGCGCCGTTCGAACGGGGTGCCCATGGCGGCGAACTCTTCCTGCAGCCAGCCGATGCCGGCGCCCAGCATGAACCGGCCCTTGGACACGAAGTCCAGGCTGGCGGCCTGCTTGGCGAGAAGCAGCGGATTGGCCTGCGACAGGATGTTGACGCCGGTGCCGAGGCGCAGCGTCTTCGTCTCGGCCGCGATGGCGGTCAGCGCCAGCAGCGGGTCCACATAGTTGGTCTCGGGCTCCGAGCTCATCCGGCCGCTGGCGTTGTAGGGATAGCGGCTTTCGTACTCCAGCGGGACGATGACATGCTCGAACGTCCAGACGGATTCGATACCGGCCTGCTCCGCCAGCCTGGCGTGGGCGATCATCTCGTCGGGCGACGCGACGCCCTTGTTGACGGGGGCGATGCCGAATTTCATGGAACAGCTCTCTTTCTGGTGGGCAGGAAGAACATGCCTGCCGCCGCGACGACCGCGCCGACGATATAGAATTCCAGCGCCGGGTCGTAGGACTTGAACGCGTCGAACACCCGGCCCGAGATGACCGCGCCCAGCGCGCTCACCGTCAGGAACGGCATCAGCAGCCCGGCGACCTTGCCGAACGACGCCGCGCCGAACCGGGCGCCGACCATGGCGCCGAGCAATGCCATGTGCGAGCCGCCGGTGAATCCCGCGAACGCGGCGACGGCCAGCATGACGGGGTAGCTGGGATGGCCGATCATGATCGCCATCGCCACCATCAGCGGGATCGACGTGCCCCAATAGACGAAACGCAAGTCGATTCGGTCCGACAGCGTGCCGACCGTCAGCTTGGAGGCGACCATCGCCACCGCGACCACCGACATCAGCGACGCGCTCAGCGCGGGTGGGATACCGACGTCGGCGGCATAAGGCCGGAGGTTGGCCATGAAGCCGGCGAAGGCCAGCGCGGGCGGCAGGATGCCGACGACGATCAGCCAGAAGGTCTTCTCGCGCAGGATATCGGCGTAGGTCCACACCCTGTGCAGCCCGTCGGCGACGCCCTGGCGCGACAGCGCGCTTTCGGGGTCGGGCGCGATGCCGGCTTCTTCGGGGCTGTTGCGGATCACCAGCCAGGACAGCGGGATGATCGCGGCGACCGTGAACACCGCCAGGATCCGGTGCGCGGCGCGCCAGTCGAACTCGCTGGTCAGCGCGGTGACCAGCAGCGGCAGCAATCCGCCGCCGATCGAACTGCCCAGCGACACGATGCCGATGGCCAGCCCGCGCTTGCCCCGGAACCACTTGGCCGCGAGCGTCTGACCGCCCAGCGACCCGGCCAAAGTGAAACCCAGACCCAGCAGCAGGGCGTAAAGGGCGATGATCTGCCACAGCGCCGCCGAAATCGAGATCAGCGCCAGCCCGGCGGCATAGGCCAGCCCGCCCAGGCAGACCAGCAGCCGCATGGAAACCCGGTCGAATGCCCAGCCGGCGGCCGGCCCCATGACGCCGAGCGCGATGGTGAACACCGTCGTCGCCCACATCACGTCGCCGCGGCCGGCACCGAACTCGGCCATCCAGTGCTCGACCCAGAAGGTGAACGCGTAGGTGCCGAGGCCGAACGTCACCGCCTGGAACAGCATGGCCACGGCGACCACGTACCAACCATAGTAAAGCTTCATGCGGGCGCTCTCTCCGAGGGCGCGATCTTACGGCTTTTGACCTGCGGGGGAAGCAGCATTCTGGCGGCTTTTGGCCAGCCGTGCGACACTGCGGCGGCGAGGCAAACCGGGAGTGCCGATTGAGACTGTTGCTGATGGCGTGGGTGGCGCTGGGTTTGGCGGCGGCGCCCGCAACGGCGCTGGTCTATGCCGACCGGCCGGCGCCGGTCAGCCAGGACGATCTGGACCAGCTCGTGGCGCCCATCGCGCTCTATCCCGATCCGTTGCTCGGCCACGTGCTGGCTGCGTCGACCTATCCGGCCGAGGTGGCCGAGGCGGTGCGGTTCATGGACGAACATGACGGCCTGCGCGGTCAGGAGCTGGCCATGGAGATCCGCAACAAGGGCTGGGAGCCGAATGTGGCCGCGCTGCTGCAGTTCCCCGCCGTGCTCGCCATGATGCGCGACAACGCCGAATGGGTGAGGCAGATCGGCGACCTCGTCCTGCGCGAGGAAACGGCGGTGCTCGACACCGTCCAGACGCTGCGCGGCCTGGCGCTCGGCCACGGTTCGCTGCGCACCAGCCGTCAGCAGAGCGTCTTCACGTCGGGCGACATCGTCACCATCGTGCCGGCCAATCCGCGGGACGTCTGCGTGCCGGTCTACGACCCCTCGACGGTCTACGGCGCGTGGTGGCTGCCTGACAAGCCGCCGCTGTCCTGGAAGCCCAGGCGGCAGGGTCCCCGGGTCCACGACATGCTGTCGGCCGGTATCTCGTTCGCGCCGTGCAACACGCTCGCCGCCGCATCCTACGTGACCACCAACCCGGACTGGGAGAACCGCCAGCTCAGCATGACCGGCCGCG
>JBKJNE010000068.1:0-9195 GCA_046596015.1 Alphaproteobacteria bacterium | reverse complement strand
CCCGCCGCGCCAAACGGCGGGCCGACGCCGTGCGGAATGAGCGACATGCGCGCCGTGTCGAAGCCCCAGTGCGCGGCAAGGTCGGACCCGATGCGCGGCGCGATGGCGACCGTGTGGTGAAGCCAGTCGCGGATCGCCCGCGCCCAGGCGTAGGTGCCGCTGGTGATGCCGTGCAGGACCAGCACCTTGGTCATGCTGTCGGGCAGGTAGCGCGCCAGGTTGGCGGTGTACGGCTCGACGAAGATGTTGAAGAACACGCCGTCATAGCCGCCGTCCATGGTTGCCTGATAGAGCGCTTCGGAAAGCTGTCTGTCGGTCAGGCCGGCGCGACTGATCAACGTCCCTTCGGCCTCGACATCGACCGGCTTGTGGTTTTGGACACCGATGCGGTGCAGGTCGATGCCATGAGCGGCAAGGCCGCGGGCGAGCGTGGCATAGAATGTGGTGATGCCGCTGAGAAACGTCGGCCCAAAAAAAGCGAACTTCTTGTTCAAGCGCCGCCCACCGGCTGTATCTGATACGCAACAATGACCGGTCGTGACGCCACGGTCACCAATTATCAAAATGCGAAAAGGCCCGTCGCGCGGGGCGGCGGGCCTTCAAATGGTTCATCACGGAATAGCGGGGTGTCTGATCGGCTTGTTTGCTCACCACCCTTCATGGGCAGAACATAACTTTCACCGTGTCAAAGCGCTTCAGCGGCACTTCACGTCGCCGCGGTCGATCTCGCGGCCGACCAGCGCACCGGCGCCGGCGCCGACGACCGTGCCCAGCGCCTTGTCGTTGTGGCCGGCGACCGCGTTGCCGACGATCGCGCCGCCGATCGCGCCGGCGATGGCGCCGCCGGTGCCCTTGTCGCGCTTGCAGTGGCGATAGTAGCCGCGGTCGTCGTGACGGTCGTGATAGCCGTCGCGGTGATAATCCCGATTGTACCGGTCACCGGCGATGGCCGGCGACGCCACACACAGAGCCAGGACGGCGGTCAGAAGGGCTTTGTTCATGACGGTTCACTCCTTGTCTCGCGGAACGGCGCTGGCGCGCCATCCGATCGCAGAGACAACGCCGTCCGGACTCGAAAGTTGCAGCGGCGACGGCCAGAAATCACGTAAAGCCGGCCTCATGATGGTCGCGTCTGGATTCCCCGCTTGACCGGCACCAGCGGGCCTGAACTACTGGACGGGCCGTGATTTTGAAGGGCTGCCGCAGCCTTGGCGCCTCTCGCACGCCCACGGATTGCCAAGGTCGGCCAAAGCATGATACCCCGGATCGACATCGAGATGAGCGACGCCGTCCGCGGCGTGCTCGACGATATCGGCAGGACCGAGGACGTCCGCTTCTCCCCGGACAACCGGCTGTTGGCCATCGCCGGCTTTCACACCCGCCGCTGCCTGATCCTGGAGATCGAGGTCGAACCGGATTCCGTGACGCCGCGCGTCCGGATCGGCGATTTCATGACCCTTTCGTCGGACAGGCTGAGAGGCGTTCACGGCATCGACTTCATCGACGACCGGACCATCGCCGTGGCCAACCGCATGGGGCCGGTGTCGATCCTCGAGCTTCCCGCAGGAGACCCGGCAGGCCGGCACATCCACCTCGAACCGGTTGCCGAGGTGACGCGCCGCAGCCTGTTCCGCCGGCTGCGGGCGCCAGGCTCGGTGGCGGTCAGACACGAGCCGGATGGCACCGCCAGCCTGCTGGTATGCAACAACTATGCGAACCGCATCACCCGGCATGTGCTCGATCCGCGCCGCGGCCACCGGGTGCAGCGGAACGGCGTCATGCTGGCGCGCGGGCTGCACGTACCGGACGGCATCGCGATCAGCGAGGATCATGCGTGGATCGCGGTCAGCAACCACGCGACCCACGATGTCGCCCTTTACCCGGCAGCCGGACCGCTCGACCGCAGGACGCCGCCCGCCTGCCTGCTGCGCGGCCTCGACCATCCGCACGGCCTGCGGTTCACCGCCGATGGAGAGCACCTGCTGGTGGCCAGCGCCGGCGCGCCGCTGGTCCATGTTTTCGAGCGCGGCGGCGGCTGGGACGGAGAACGGAATTCCGTGCGCGACGTGGTGGTCGTCGACGACGAGACGTTCCGGCGCGGCCGTCACAACCCGGAGGAAGGCGGGCCGAAAGGCCTCGACATCGACCGCACCGGCAAGGTGGTGGCGCTGACCTGCGACGAGATGCCGCTGGCGTTCTTCCGGCTGGACTCGTTCGTGGGGGAGCAGGCTTGCCCCTCAGAAAGCCTTGGGAAGACCGGCCTGCTTCAGCACTTCGCTGGCATGTGACGCGAGAGGATTTTGTGATCGACGGTAACGTGCCGGCCGCTGACCGGGCTGTACCAGATATCGTGATCGCCCTTGCCGCGCCGGTCGAAGTTGCAGCCGCCATCCTTCAGTTTCTGTCGGACTTCGCGGCCGTAATCCGCCATCAGGCGCTCTTGCGCATGTCCACGGTAAAGAGCGTCTCCGAGGTGACGCAGACCGGCAGCGAAGCGCCTTCTCCGTGATCGCCCGCCCACCCGTTCAACTCGACGAGTTCCGGAATGATGATGCTCAGCTTGCGATGCAGGTCTTCCATGGTCGCGGCTTCGGTAGCGAGCCCCGCGATATCATCGCTCCGTGCCCACCAGACCTGCGCCTCCTCGTCCCAGATAGCGTAGACCCTGATTTCAGTGGAACTCATGGCGGCCTTCTCCAAAGCATCCGGGACAATGCGCCCTCATGCCCCTTCCCTGGAATTAACGAACAATATGGGGAAAAAGTGCATGGAGTGAAATTGTTGGCGCTCCCTAGGGGACTCGAACCCCTGTTTTCGCCGTGAGAGGGCGACGTCCTGGGCCACTAGACGAAGGGAGCTTGGCCGCGAACAGGCGCACTAGATAGGCGGGATGGCCCATGGCGATCAAGGGAAAAGTTGGGGCTCAGGCCAGCATGGCGATGGCCACCGGGATGAACCGGGCGGCGGCCTCGTCGAGGCGGAAGGCGCCCAGCTCACCGACGACGCCGTCCGCCACCCCGGCGATCAGCCAGATCATGCCCGGCTCCCATGCCTGGGCGCGGTCGCGCGCCGACGGGGCGGCGGGCGCGTCCGGGTGGGAATGGTAGTGGCCGACGATGTCCCGGCCGGTGCCGCGCAACTCCTTCTGCAGCCGCAGGCGCAGGCGCAGGTCGATCTCGAAGCTGTCGCGGGGCCGGGCCGACAGGTTGACGCTTTCGGCGATACCGTCGATCACCAGCACATCGCCTTCCATGCGGCCGATCAGCAGACCGCAGCATTCGTTCGGATAGGCCGAGGAAGCCGCCTCGCGGATGCGCCCCGCCAGCTCGGGCGGCAGCCGGATCACGGCGCGGTAGCTGGTACAGTGGCTGGCGCGGCGCCCGGCAAGAAGCGCAGCGTGCCCAGCACCTTGCCGGTCTTGCGGTCGACCAGCATGACGGCGCGCCCTTCGGGCGTCTCGAGCAGCACCTGGAGTTCCCTGCCGCCGCCGGTCACCTCGACGACGCTGGCGCCGTGCGGAATCGGCACGTCCAGTTCGCCGATCGGCTTGCCCAGGGGCGCGGCGCGGGGCTCTGCGGTATCCTCCTCGGCGGCCTTCTTCTTGTCCAGCTTGGCCGCCTGCATGGCCATGCCGGCGACGATGACGCCCAGGCAGATCACGATCAGGATGCCCAGGCCGATCACGATGATCTTGAGCACGCGCTGCTTTTGGTCCACTTGTTCGCTCATGTCCCAGCTTTCCGATCAGACGGTCGAGACGATCATCGGCGACGGCGCCGCCGGCGACCGGCTCGACAAGGCGCTCGCCGCCGCCCTGCCCGACATGTCCCGCGCGCGCATCCAGCAATTGCTGGCGGCGGGCCAAGTCACGCGGATGGACGGCCCGGTGCCGCGGACCATAGACAACGCCTCTGCCAAGGTCAAACCGGGGGAGCGTTATGTCCTCACCATCCCGCCCGCCGTCGAGGCCGCGCCGCGCGGCGAGGACATTCCGCTGACCGTGGTGTTCGAGGACGCGCACCTGATCGTCATCGACAAGCCGGCCGGGCTGGTGGTGCATCCCGCCGCCGGCCACGCGGGCGGCACGCTGGTCAACGCGCTGATCGCCCATTGCGGCGACAGCCTGTCGGGCATCGGCGGGGTGAAGCGCCCGGGCATCGTCCACCGGCTCGACAAGGACACCTCGGGCCTGATGGTGGCGGCCAAGACCGACGCAGCCCACAACGGCCTCGCCGCGCAGTTCCACGCGCACAGCATCGAGCGCGCCTACAAGGCGGTATGCTGGGGCGCGCCGCGGCCGCGCGAGGGCACCATCGATACGCAAATCGGCCGCAGCAGCAGCAACCGGCAGAAGCGGGCGGTGCTGCGCTCCGGCGGCAAGCACGCCGTGACCCATTACGCGGTGGAGACGGTCTATGGCGACCGGCTGGCGCCCGTCGCCAGCATGATCGAATGCCGGCTGGAAACCGGCCGCACGCACCAGATCAGGGTGCATATGGCGCATATCGGGCACACGGTGATCGGCGACCCGATGTATGGCGGCGGCAGGCGGGCGAAGGGCCTGGGGCCGGCGGCGCAGGAGTTCCTGAAGACCTTCCGGCGCCAGGCGCTGCATGCCGGCATGCTGGGGTTCGAGCATCCCATTACCGGCAAGGTCTTGAACTTCCAAAGCGTGCTCCCACGTGACATGGATGCGCTGGCGCGGGTACTGTCCGCCTGACGCCGGCGCGTGCGATGGATCGTTTGGTTCGTCGGGGGGTTATAGGGTGGAGTTGGCGTTTCCCGCGCCGTCCCCTTAGAATAGTCAGATGAACGAGAGATCCGAGATGTCGTCGACCGCACAACTCCCGGCCATGCTGAGCCCGGACGGTAGCCTTTCGCGCTACCTGCAGGAAATCCGCAAGTTCCCCATGCTGACGCAGGAGGACGAGTACATGCTCGCCCGCGCCTGGAAGGAGCATGGCGACACCGAGGCCGCCCACAAGCTGGTGACCAGCCATCTGCGCCTGGTGGCCAAGATCGCCATGGGCTACCGGGGCTATGGCCTGCCGCTGGGCGAGCTGATCTCGGAAGGCAATGTGGGCATGATGCAGGCGGTGAAGCGGTTCGATCCCGAGAGGGGCTTCCGGCTCGCGACCTATGCCATGTGGTGGATCCGCGCCTCGATCCAGGAATATGTGCTGCGCTCATGGTCGCTGGTGAAGATGGGCACCACCGCGGCGCAAAAGAAGCTGTTCTTCAACCTGCGGCGCATCAAGGGCCAGATCGAGGCCATCGAGGAGGGCGACCTGAAGCCCGAGAACGTGACCGAGATCGCCCGCCGCCTGGGCGTCAGCGAGGACGAGGTCGTCTCCATGAACCGGCGCCTGACCGCGCCGGACAGCTCGCTGAACGCGCCGCTGCGCGACGAATCCGACAGCGAGTGGCAGGACATGCTGGTCGACGACGACATGGACCAGGAGGAGCGGCTGGTGGAGCGCGACGAGCTGTCGCTGCGCCAGCAGCTGCTCAGCGACGCCATGTCGGTGCTGAACGACCGCGAGAAGCACATCCTGACCGAGCGCCGCCTGAAGGACGAGCCGGCGACGCTGGAGGATCTGAGCCAGGAGTACAACATCTCGCGCGAGCGGGTCCGCCAGATCGAGGTCCGCGCCTTCGAGAAGCTGCAAAAGGCGATGAAGAACGCGATGAAGGATCGCCAGATTGCCGCCGGCGAGCAGCGGGCGATCGGGGCTTAGGCGAAGCCAAAACCGGGATTGACTGGCAAAGAGCGGTTCTGTCTCATTACAGCATAGCAATGTCGATGTTATGCGGTGTTGATGCGCGCCGGCACGATCATCAGGTTCAACGGGGAACGGGGCTTCGGGTTCATCGCGCCGGATACCGGGACTGGTGATCTATTCTTCCATGTTTCCGCCATCAGCGGCGACAGGACAGGCATCATGCCTGGAGAGTCCATTCAGTTTGAACTCGGCCTCGATAAGGATGGCCGGATCCAGGCAAAACGCGTACTGCGAGCACCGAGAAGGCGTAGCCGGGTCGGCCTTCCAACATCCATCCTGACGCCAGTGGCGTTCATTTTGGGAGTGGTCATGCTCCTCCTATGGGCGGGTGCGCCTTGGTGGGCCTTCGCCCCTTATGCGTTCATGTCCCTACTCTCCTTCGGCGCGTATTCGGTGGACAAGGATCGCTCGATCCAGGGCCAGCGGCGAACGCCGGAAGCAGACCTGCATTTGCTGGACTTTCTCGGCGGATGGCCGGGCGGCATGCTCGCGCGGCAATTATTCCGGCACAAGAACCGCAAGGTTTCCTTCCGCATCGAGTCCGCGCTGATAATCGCTTTCCACGTTGTTGCGTGGGTATTGGTCCTGGTGGCGCTTCCGACCTGGTTGCCCGATTTTCCATGGCAGGAACTTGTCGGGTCTCGATAAGGGCTTCTTCACAGAATAGCGGGGGAACGGGGCTTGATGCAGGCCACTCCCTATCCGTGTCCCTGAGCTCGTCGAAGGGCCTTGCACGAACGCTGATGCAAGGCCCTTCGACGAGCTCAGGGACACGGTGACGTTGAAGACCTGCATATGCCGGGATGACGAGTTGGGGGTGACAGCTACCGCCTGGCCGGCGTGAACTCGATGTGCAGTTCCTTCAAAATCCGCAGGTGATAATTGGGCAGGTGCCGCAGGTCGTTCCTGCCCGGCGCCAGCCAGACCTCGTCGATGCGGTCGACGAACGCCTTGAAGCCCCAGTAAAGCTCCCGCCGGGCGAGCGGCGCGCCCAGGCAATGGTGCGTGCCGGAGCTGAACCCCAGGTGCGAGCCGGCGTTCTTGCGCTCCAGGTCGATGTCGTGCGGGCATTCGAAGTGCCGCGGGTCCCGGTTGGCGGCGGCGAAGCGGACCTGAACGATGGAACCCTTGGGAATCGCGACGCCGTGGATCTCGGTATCCTTCGTCGCCATCCGGGTCAGGCCCTGCACCGGGCCTTCGAGCCGCACCACCTCCTCGCAGAAGGTCTTGAGATATTTCTCGGGGTCGGACTTCAGCTTGCGCCAGACGTCGGGGTTGCGCGCCAGCATCATGATGCCGGCCGACAGCGCGTTGGTGGTGGTTTCCGAGCCGCCGACGAAGGTGTCCTGCATCATGTGAGCGTGCAGCTCGTTGTCGTTGAGCGGGCGGCCCCATTCGGGGATGACGTTGTTGACCAGGTCGGACAGAAGGGTGCCGTCAGGCTGCTTGCGCAGCCGCTCGAACATGGGCTGGAAGAAATGCTGGGCCTCGATCTCCATGTCGGTGGCCCACAGCACCTCCTCCTCGGACAGGCCGATGCCCCGGCCCTTGATCCAGGCGTCGGTCCAGCGCTTGATGGTCCAGACATGCTCGTCGGCGGCGCCCATCTGGCGGCAGATGACGATCAGCGGCAGCGGGATGGCGAACTGCTTGACATATTCGCAGTGGCCGTCGCCGACGAAGCCGTCCATCAGCTCGTAGGCCAGGCCGGACACCAGCGGCTCCAGGTCCTTGATCCGGCCGGCGCGGAACGCCTTGTCGAAGGTGGCGCGCATCTCGGCATGGTTGGGATCGTCGCGGGCGGCAAGCGACGGCGCCGGTACCCAGCCCTTCTCGAGAAAGCGCTCATAGGCCTTGCGGGCGTTGCCGGTGAGCGCGTCGTGATCGTGCTCGGTGCGCCAGTTGCTGAAGGTATCCGTGTCCTTGAGCACCGCGCGCAGGTCGTCGTAGCGGCTGACCATGTACATGCCGGTCGCCGGATCGCGCCACACCGGCGCCTGCTCCAGCAGCAGCTCGTAGGTGGGATAGGGGCATTCCAGCACTTCGGCGTCGGCCAGCGCGGCGTCGGCCAGGGTCGCGGGCCTGACCGGGTTGTCCATGCGGTTGATCGGCATTCATCGTTCCTCCCCGGCGGCAGCATAGCATGGAGGCTAACCGCGGATAGCAGGGACGTCACCTGTCGGAACGGTCAGGTATGTCGACTTGACCAACTTGGCCAACAATATCATATTCAGCTGTGTCCAGAGGTAATGCGGTGACGATCCAGTACAACATCTACGATGCGAAGATGAAGCTCTCGGAACTGGTCCAGAAGGCCGCCGACGGCGAGGAAATCATCATTTGCAAGGCCGGAAAGCCCGTGGCTCGGCTGATGCCGCTCGCGGAAAAGCCGAAGAAGCGCCGTGAGGGCGGGTTCTGGAAAGACCAGGTCTGGCTCGCGGAAGATTGGGACGATCCGCTTCCGCCCGACATTCTGGAGAGCTTCTACAGCAGCCCGAGCGACTATCTGTTCGACGTCGACAAGAACGAGCGGTGAGCAGCCTGCTGCTCGATTCCCATGTGTTTCTATGGTGGGCCCACCAGCCCGACCTGCTCTCCAATACCCTGCACGAGCTGCTTGCATCAGCTGACAATGAGATTGTCGTCAGCATGGCCACCGCCTGGGAACTGACAATCAAGCAGAGCCTGGGAAAGCTGGCGGTGCCACGAAACATGGGCGAAACCCTGCAGCAGCACGATATTCGGCTGCTGCCCATCGAACTGGCTCACATCGAAGCGATCCGGCAATTGCCGATGCACCACGGCGATCCATTCGACCGTCTCCTGATCGCGCAGGCTCAGGTCGAAAATCTTACCCTCGTCAGCCGTGATCGATGGTTCGACGCTTACGATGTCGCGCTGATCAGAGCCTGACCTCAATCCACGAACGGGTCGTGGACCAGGATGGTGTCCTCGCGCTCCGGGCTGGTCGAGAGCATGGCGACGGGCGCTTCGATCAGCTCCTCGATGCGGCGGATGTACTTGATCGCCGTGGCCGGGAGCTGCGCCCACGAGCGGGCGCCCCGGGTGCTGTCCTTCCAGCCATCCAGCGTCTCGTAGACCGGGGTGACGCGGGCCTGCTTGTGGGCGCTCGACGGCAGATAGTCGATCCGCGCGCCGTCGAGCATGTAGCCGACGCACACCTTCAGCTCGTCGAAGCCGTCCAGCACGTCGAGCTTGGTGAGCGCGATGCCCTGGATGCCGCCGACCTTCACCGCCTGGCGCACCATGACGGCGTCGAACCAGCCGCAGCGGCGCTTGCGGCCGGTGACGGTGCCGAACTCGTGGCCGCGCTCGCCGAGGCGCTGGCCGATCTCGCAGGTCAGCTCGGTGGGGAACGGCCCGCTGCCGACGCGGGTGGTGTAGGCCTTGG
>JBKJNE010000369.1:0-2843 GCA_046596015.1 Alphaproteobacteria bacterium | reverse complement strand
TATGGCGATAAACGGCTTGTGGAATAAGCGTTACGGACCCGGGGGCGGTACCCGGCGCCTCCACCATCACTCCTCCCTTCGGGGCTGGGTTCATGGGGGCGAAACAGGATCGACGTGCGTGGTAAAGACAAGTTTTTTGCTCGGTATGGTACCCGCCGTTATCGGGCCGATTGTACAAATGCCAACGATAATGAGGCATTCGCAGTAGCTGCCTAATAAGCATGCTTAAGCGCGGTTCGACGGGGCACCGGGCAACAGAAGCCCCGTCACTACACTCTCCGAAAACTCCGTTATTCCGCCGGATGCGCCTGCATCCGCTGCTGCCGAAGCTCACCCGTCGCCCGGCGGATGATCTGCCCGGCGCTGTGCAGGGCCAGGGCGGCCATCAGGACGCCGACGGCGAGGTCGGGCCAGTGGCTCTGGGTCAGGTAGACGAGGCCCGCCGCGCCGATCACCGCCACGTTGGCGATGGCGTCGTTCCGGCTGCACAGCCACACGGATTCCCGGTTGGCGTCGCCCTTGCGATGCCGGTAGAGCAGCAGCGCCGCACCCACATTGGCCACGAGCGCCAGCGCGCCCACGATGCCCATGACGGGAGCCTCGGGGATACCGCCGGTCGTCGCCATGTACGCGGAATATCCCAGCACCCAGACGCCGAACGCCGCCATGGCGCCGCCCTTCACCAGCGCCGCGCCGGCGCGCCAGGTGATGGCCTTGCCGAGCACGAACAGGGCGATCAGGTAGTTGCCGGCGTCGCCCAGGAAATCGAGTGCGTCGGCCTGCAGCGACACCGAGCCGGCGAGGGCGCCCGCCACCGCCTCGACGCAGAACATGGCCGCGTTGACGCCGAACACGATCCACAGCACGTTGCGGTAGACGCCGTCCAGGTCGCGGGCGTGGTCGTGGCCGCCATGGCCGTGATCGTCATCTCCACCGCAACATCCCGCGCTCATGCCGCGCTCCTGCCCGTTTCGATGCCCGCTTCCTCGGCCGCGTGCTCCATCATGTCGGCGACGACGCAGCGGATGTGGTGATCCTCGGCCTCGTAGAACACCTGCTTGCCGCGGCGTTCCGACCGCACCAGCCGAGCGGCGCGCAGCAGCCGCAGATGATGGCTGACCAGCGACGGCGACAGCGACAGCTTCAGCGCGATCTCGCCCACCGGCACCGGCCCATGCAGGCACAGCATCAGGATGGCGAGCCGCGACGGATCGCCCATCAGCTTGAACGTATCGGCCACTTGCGGAATCAGGTCGTCGGACACGGCAAACCTGTACAGTTGAATACTTGTTCATATGTTATGCGGATCACCGCTAAAGTCAAGGGACGGGACACGCATATTTGACGCCGCCCGGCCCACGCGAGATTGACTCCTGACCGCGCGGGCTTAGTCTCTAGGGCATGACTTCCGGTGAGAAATCCTCCGATGGCGGCACCATCGACTATGACGCGCTGATCCGTTCGGCGCTGGTCGGCGTGGTCCGCGGCCTGCTCGCCGACACGGCGAAGAACGGCCTGATCGGCAACCACCATTTCTACCTGGCGTTCAGCACCTCCCATCCGGGCGTGGTGATGCCTGAGCGTCTGCGCGCGCTGCACCCCAAGGACATGACCATCGTGCTGCAGAACCAGTTCTGGGACCTGGGTGTCGAAGACAAGCTGTTCACGGTGAAGCTGAGCTTCAACGGCAAGATGGAAAAGCTGGTGATCCCGTTCGACGCGCTCGTCGGCTTCCTCGATCCCAGCGTGCAGTTCGCGCTGCAGTTCCGCGAGGTGAACGACGGGAAGTCCAAGGCGCGCACCGCCAAGGGCGCCGAGGCCAAGCCCGCCGATGCGGCCGCCGAGCCTGCGGCCGACGGCGGCAACAACGTGATTGCCCTCGATATCTTCCGCAAACAATAATCCGCCCGCCGCCGGCCGAGTCGGCGGTGTCCTTGACAGCCGGATGGCGCAGCGCCGGCCGTGAGACCGTCCCCGGCGGACCAGATCGCCGGCGCATGGCCACCACAAACAAGAGCCGAGAACGCCGATGACCGCCTTCCAATTCCAGGACATGTTCCCGCTGGGCGACGACACCACACCTTACAAGAAGCTGACCACGGATTTCGTGGGCCGCGAGAAGATCGGCGGGAAATCGATCCTGACCGTGGACGGCGACGGCCTCGCGCTGCTGGCGCGCGACGCCATGCGCGACATCGCCCACCTGCTGCGGCCCGGCCATCTGGCGCAGCTCCGCATGATCCTCGACGACCCGGAAGCCTCGGACAACGACCGCTTCGTGGCGCTGGAGCTGCTGAAGAACGCCAATGTGGCCGCGGGCATGGTGCTGCCGAGCTGCCAGGACACCGGTACGGCCATCGTCGTCGGCAAAAAGGGCCAGTATGTCTGGACCAGCGAGAGCGACGAGGCGGCGCTGTCGCGCGGCGTGCTCGACACCTACACCAACACCAACCTGCGCTATTCGCAGATGGCGCCGCTGAAGATGTTCGAGGAGGTCAACACCAAGACCAACCTGCCGGCGCAGATCGACATCTATGCGACGCCGGGCGATGCCTACAAGTTCCTGTTCATGGCCAAGGGCGGCGGCTCGGCCAACAAGACCTTCCTCTACCAGGGCACGCCCACGCTGCTGCGCGAGGACAAGCTGCTGCCGTTCATCGACGAGAAGATCAGGACGCTCGGCACCTCGGCCTGCCCGCCCTATCATCTGGCCGTGGTGATCGGCGGCCTGTCGGCCGAGATGACGCTGAAGACGGTGAAGCTGGCCTCGGCGCGCGACCTGGACAATCTGCCGACCCAGGGCGGCCCGAGCGGTCACGCCTTCCGCGACATCGAGATGGAAG
>JBKJNE010000364.1:0-4297 GCA_046596015.1 Alphaproteobacteria bacterium | reverse complement strand
CCCAGGCGGCGGGATTGATCGGCTCGCCGACGCTGCCGTGCAGGCGCAGCGAGTCACGCGAGGTCTTCTTCACCGGCCCGTCGCCCTCGCGCTGCAGGGCGCGGATGGCGGTCGGCGCGGTGTAGAAGATGTTGACCTTGTGCTTGTCGATCACTTGCCAGAAGCGCGACGCGTCCGGATAGGTCGGCACGCCCTCGAACACCAGCGTGGTCGCGCCGTTCGCCAGCGGTCCGTAGACGATGTAGCTGTGGCCGGTGACCCAGCCCACGTCGGCGGTGCACCAGTAGATGTCGCCGTCGTGGTAGTCGAAGACGTATTGGTGGGTCATCGACGCGAACATCAGGTAGCCGCCGGTGGTGTGCAGCACACCCTTGGGCTTGCCGGTCGAGCCGGAGGTGTAGAGGATGAACAGCGGGTCCTCGGCGTTCATCTCCTCGGGCGGGCAGAACGGCGGCACATGCTGGGCTTCGTCGTGGTACCAGACGTCGATGTCCGGGTTGAACGCCACCTCGCCGCCGGTGTGCTTGACCACGATGACCGACCTCACGCCCGGGCACTTCTTCACCGCCTCGTCGGTATTGGCCTTCAGCGGGATCTTCTTGCCGCCGCGCAGGCCCTCGTCGGCGGTGATCACCACCGTGGACTCGCAGTCGATGATGCGGCCGGCCAGGCTGTCGGGCGAGAAGCCGCCGAACACCACCGAATGCACCGCGCCGACGCGGGCACAGGCCAGCATGGCGTAGACCGCCTCCGGGATCATCGGCATATAGATGGTGACCCGGTCGCCGCGCCGGACGCCACGCGCCTTCAGCACGTTGGCGAAGCGGCAGACCTCGTCGTGCAGTTCCCGGTAGGTGATGTCGCGGGAATCGGTCGGCTCGTCGCCCTCGAAGATGATGGCGGTCTGGCCGGCGCGCTTGTCGAGATGCCGGTCGATGCAGTTGACGCTGACGTTGAGGACGCCGTCCTCGAACCACTTGATGCTGACGCCGTCGTCGAAGCTGGTGTTCTTGACCTTGGTGTAGGGCTTGATCCAGTCCAGCCGCTTGCCGTGCTCGCCCCAGAACCCATCCGGATCGCCGATCGAGCGCTGGTACATCTCCTGGTACCGCGAGTCGTTCACCCAGGCCCGCTTCGCCCATTCCTTCGACACCGGATACACCTGATCGTCGGCCATGCTCGTCTCCCTTTCCTGCCCGGCCGGATGATAGGTGGCTGCCCCACGCCCGCACAATAGGGCGAGGCTCGATCATGGCCAGGAAAGGTTACGGAGAGTTTACCGAAATGTGCTTGGCGCGCAAGACGATATGGGCAGCGTGTCGCTCAGACCAGCGCCGTGGCGGCTTCTTCGATGAACCGCCGCCCCCTGTCGAGGAGCGAGCCGTCACCGGCGAGCGAGGGCACCAGATTCAGGCGGTGCACGCCCAGGTCCTCGAAGCGCCTGAGCCGGTCGCGGTCGACCGGTCCCCGCGGCGTGACCGAGATTTCCAGTTCCTCGAATCGGCTGGCGCGGCCGGCCTGGCGCGCCGCTTCCTTGAGGCCTTCGATGGACGCCGCGACCGCGTCCTCCTTCTGTCCGTACCCATACCATCCGTCGCCGTGCCGGATGGCGCGCTGGTATGCCACCGCCGACATGCCGCCGATGACGATCGGCGGATGGGGCTTCTGTACCGGCAGCGGCTTCTGCTGGATCCTGTCGAATTGGGTGAACTGGCCGTCGAACGCGGGTTTGTCCTGGGTCCACAGCGTGCGGATGACTTCGATGTGTTCGTCTACGCGGGCGCCGCGTTCCTCGTAAGGCACGCCGATCGCCTCGAACTCGCGCGGGATATAGCCAACGCCGACGCCGAAGATCAGCCGTCCGCCCGACAGCACGTCGATGCTGGTGAGTTCCTTGGCCAGCACCACAGGGTTGCGCTGGGCGAGCAGGATGATACCGGAGCCGAGCTTCAGCTTCCTGGTGACCCCGGCCGCGAACGACAGCGCGGCGACCGTGTCGATGAACGGGAATTCCGGCGGCACCGGAGACGGCGGCTCCTGCGGATCGATCACCACCACATGCTCGCCGGTCCAGGCGGACTCGAACCCTGCGTCCTCGGCGCATTTCAGCAGGTCGGCGATGGCCTGTGGCTGGGCGAGCGGCCCGGCGTTAAATCCTGTGTACCCGAGTTTCATGAGCGTTTCCCCTGACACCGATGCGTGGCCGAGCCCGCAGTCTAGCCGGACCTCTTCCCATTTCCATCCCCTGATGATAGGTTACATGTAACCAACACGGAGACCGATCATGGCGACGGCGCCGGGAACCAGGCCCTCGAGGCTCAAGGTGCGTGAACATCGGGCAAGGTTGCGCGAGCAGGGCCTGAGGCCGATTCAGATCTGGGTGCCGGACGTGCGCGCGCCATCGTTCAGGTCCGAGGCGCACCGCCAGTCCCTGGCCGTGGCCGCCAGTGGCCAGGCGCGCGACGATCAAGGCTTTATCGACGCGGTCTCCGACTGGGGCGACGAGTGAGGCGAGGCGATATCTGGACCGTGTCCGGCGGCAAGGACTATGCGGGCAAGCCGCGCCCTGTGGTCATCGTCCAGGACGACAGTTTCGACGCAACCGGCTCGGTCACGGTCTGCGCGTTCACCACTGACCCGACCGATGCGCCGCTGTTCAGGCTGGCCGTCACCCCGAACGAACGCAATGGGCTGCGCATGCCCTGCCGGCTGATGGTGGACAAGGTGAGGACGGTGCCGAAATCCAAAGTAGGCGCCCAGGTCGGGCGCTTGGACGACGAGGACATCCTGCGGCTCAACCAGGCGCTGATGGTGTTCCTGGGGCTCGCAGTGTCGCCAAGGACCAGCGGAGTACGGTGAGAAGGGCCGGGGAACGCGCCCTTACGCCACCAGTATCTCGTCGCCGCGCACCGCGATGCGCACCGGGGTCAGGTACTCGCCTTTGCACGGCCCGTCGATGCACAGGCCGTCCTCGACCCGGAAGCGGGCGCCGTGATGGCCGCATTGGATGTTGACGCCCTCGATGTCGAGGAAGTGGCCGCGCCGCCAGTCCAGCGGCAGCTTCAGGTGCGGGCAGGCGTCCCGGTAGGCATAGACCTTGTCGTCCCAGCGCTGGATGAAGATGTCGTAGCGCAATGTGCCGTCGCGGAACCGGAACGCCCTGGAGCCGCGCGGCGGCAGGTCGCTCAGGCGGCACAGCACGGCGCCGAACGCCGGCGCGCCGGGAACCTCGTCCAGGCTCTCGGCGCGCGGCGGTTTCACGCCTTCACGCCGCCCATGCCGCAGATGATCGCCCAGTGCTCGCCGGTCACCGGCACCACCGACAGCCGCGACTGGCGCACCAGACCGAAATCCGCCATGCGCGGATCGGCCTTGATGTCGGCCAGCGTCACCGGCCTGGGCACCGGCTTGCCCGCTTTCAGGTCGACGGTGACAAAACGGCCGGTGGGGTCGGTCTTGTCCGGATAGGCTTCCTTGACCACCTCGACGATGCCGACGATCCGCTTCTCGTCGACCGAATGATAGAAGAATGCCTTGTCGCCCTTCTTCATGGCCTTCAGGTTGATCGCCGCCTGGTGGTTGCGCACGCCGGTCCACGACGTGGTCTTGTCGCGCACCTGGTCGTCCCACGACCAGGCGCCCGGCTCGGATTTGACCAGCCAGTGCGCCATCACAGCTTGTCCGCCAACACGCCGAGCGGCAGCCGGACGGCGGTGATCTCGATCCGCTCGAACACGCCTTCGGTCCAGTAGGGATCCTGGAACGCCTTCTCGCGCACGCTCTCGATGTCGTCGGCCTCGACGATCAGCAGGCTGCCCTGCATGTCGCCGGTGCCTTCGTCGAGCATGGGTCCGGCCAGGATCACCTTGAACGGCGCGTTCTTGCCCCAGTATTCCAGATGGCGCGGCCGTGTGGCGGCGCGGCGTTCCTTGGAATCGCTCTTGTCGGGCGCGTAGATGACGTAAAGCATGGCATCCTCCTAAACGGTCTCGACCTTGAACGGCCGGCTGAGCAGGCCTTCGATCTCGTCGCCCACCGCCGCCCCGTGATTCAGCACCCTGTCCATGGCGGCGCAGATCGGCATGTCGATGTCGTGCCGTGCCGCCAGCGCCGCGACGCCGCTCGCCGTATAGACGCCTTCGGCGACCGACCGGCGCTCGCCCAATATGTCGGCCAGCTTGCGGCCCTCGCCCAGCGCCTTGCCCAACGACATGTTGCGCGACTGCACGCTGCCGCAGGTCAGCACCAGGTCGCCCAGGCCGGACAAACCCATCAGGGTCTCGCGCTGGGCGCCCAG
>JBKJNE010000505.1:0-4983 GCA_046596015.1 Alphaproteobacteria bacterium | reverse complement strand
CGCACCGGCGCCGACAGCAGCCGGATCAGCAGCCAGGCGGCCAGCAAATTGATGCTGATCCTGAGCGGCACGTGCTCCAGCCGCAGCTCCTTGGCGAGCTGCAGCAGGAGGAGCTGCAGCACCAGCCAGATCGCCGGCGTGACCAGCAGCAGCATGACGCCCCGTGTCCGCTCGGCGGTGGCGGCCTGCATGGGCTGCGCCGCGATCCATCGCTTGATCGGCCGGGCGCACAGCCGGGCGATCAGGAAGGTGAGCGCGATGGCGAGCAGCTGGCCCAGCGTCGTCAGGGTCAGCACATGCGCCACCGTCCAGTCCACGGCATGGACGAGCCAGGCCTCGATGTCTCGGATGGTGTGGGACAGGTCCATGGGAGGAGCCTACCGCCTCGCCGCGAAAAAGTCTTTCAGCAGCCGCGCCGCGTCGCCCTCGCCGATGCCGCCATAAACTTCGGGCGCGTGGTGGCAGGTGGGATGGGCGAAGATGCGCGGCCCATGGTCGACGCCGCCGCCCTTCGGGTCCGCCGCGCCGTAATACACCCGTCTTATGCGTGCGAACGCCATGGCCTGGGCGCACATCGGGCACGGCTCCAGCGTCACATGAAGGTCGCACCCGGTCAGCCGCTCGCTGCCCAGCGCCCTGGCCCCGGCGCGGATCACCAGCAACTCCGCATGGGCGGTGGGATCGCGCAGCTCGACGATCCGGTTCCCGTCCCGCGCCAGCACCGCGCCATCCGGCCCCACCAGCACCGCGCCCACCGGCACCTCGCCCCGCGCCCCGGCGGCGGCTGCCTCTTCCAGGGCGATCTGCATGAAAGGGTTGCGCATGGGCGGACGATGGGGAAAGGGCGGGAGGCCGTCAAGCGGTGGAGTTTCGGTGACGCCTTACTTAACTGCCCGCTTATCCGGCCATATCGAAAGCCTGGATGAGCCCAGGGCAGCGTGAACTGCATAGCCCCCTTCAGGCCGCCGCAGATTCACGATGATTCCGCTGGACCCCTGCGCGCCGCGTGGTTTGATATTGCCGTCCAGGGCAGATCGGGAGGATGCATGCCCGCCGAAATCTCGATCCGGGTGGCGCGGCCCGGCGACGCCGCCGCCGTCGAAAAGGTGCTGCTGGCGTCCTACCCCGCGCTGATGGCGGGAGCCTACGATGCAGTCGTGCTGGCGCGCGCGCTGCCGGGGATGACCCGCGCCAATCCCGGGCTGCTGGCGAGCGGAACCTATTACCTCGCGGAAGCGGCGGGCGAGGCGGTGGGTTGCGGCGGCTGGACGCTCGAGCGGCCGGGCACGGTCGAGGTCGAGCCGGGCCTCGCCCACATCCGCCACTTCGGCGTGGACCCGGGCTGGACCGGCCGGGGCGTCGGCCGCGCCCTGTACGAGCGCTGCCAGGCGCAGGCGCGCGCGGCGGGCGCGCGGCGATTCGAGTGCTACGCCAGCCTCAACGGCGAAGCCTTCTACGCCGCCATGGGGTTCACCAGCGCCGGCCCGATCGACGTGCCGATGGGTCCGGCCCTGACCTTTCCGAGCATCCGCATGTTCCGTCCGATCCGAGACGCGGCCATGTTCCATATTGCCCCGGGCGATTTGAACGACCCGAGGGTGACGGACCTGCTGCGCGTCCATCTGCTGACCGCGCGGGCCGAGACCGCGCCCGGCAGCGCCCATGCCCTCGACCTGAGCGGCCTGCGATCTCCCGACATCACCCTGTGGACCATCTGGGAAGGCGGGACGCTGGCCGGCGTGGGCGCGCTGAAGCGGCTGTCGGCCGACCACGGGGAGGTCAAGTCCATGCACACCGCCCAGGCCATGCGCGGGCGCGGCGCGGGCAGGGCCATGCTCGCCCATATCGTCGCGGCGGCGCAGGGTACCGGCATGTCGCGGCTCAGCCTGGAGACCGGCGCCTGGGACTTCTTCCGCCCGGCCCACGCCCTATACCGCAGCCACGGCTTCACGGATTGCCCGCCGTTCGGAGACTACCGGCCCGATCCCAACAGCCTGTTCATGACGCTCGATTTGCGGCGCTAGAGCGCAAGCGTCGGCCCGGCGGCTCGCCGGAATGTGTCCAGGCTTCGCGAAAGCCCGGCTACCGGCATCGTGAAACATTGGTTAAGGTCCCTGTCGTGAAAGCGAGTCCGGCATTGTCCGCAAGCGGTGCGGCGCGGGCCGGACGACGCCAATGGGGGTTTCATGCTGCTTGTCGATACGGCGGACCGGCACGCCATTGCCCGGTGGGCGAGGTTTCCCGGGGTGACCGGCTTCACCACCAATCCGACGCTCATGGCGCGCGCCGCCGGCCTCGAGACCTTGCCCGCGCGGCAATATGTCGCCGCCGCGCTCGACCTGTGCGCGCTGGCGAGCGACATGGACACGGTGACCGATTTCATGATCCAGGGCTTCGGCGCGCCCGCGCGGATCATGGAACAGGCCGAGGCCTACAGGCACGCGGTGCGCGATCCGGCCGCGACGCGCCTGTGGATCAAGCTGCCGCCGACCCGCGAGGCCCTGTCCTGCTGCGCGGCGCTCCAGGGCTTGGGCTGCAGGAGCCTGGTCACCGCCGTGTTCACCGCCGCTCAGGCGTTCGTCGCCATGCAGGCGGGCGCCAACGGCGTCGCCGTCTATCTGGGCCGGATGCGGAAATCCCACGAGCAGTGGCAGGCGCCGATGCAAGCCATCGCCGACGTCATCGGCGCGTCCGGCGGCACCCTGCTGCTGGCCAGCTTCCCGGACCTGGACACGGTCGAGCGCGGCCTGCCCTACAGCCAGGACATGACCGTGCCGCCTCCGGTGCTGGAAGCCATGCTGACGTCGGACCTGTCCGACGGCGCGGTCGAGGACTTCAACGCAAGGGTCTCCGGCTGACCTGGAGGCATGATCGTCATGCCGAGGACATGTTTACATGTAGACCACATGTGATTATCCTCATCGCATGTCCGTGATGATCCAGATCCGCAACGTCCCCGACGAGCTGCACCGCAAGCTCAAGTCCCGCGCGGCGCTCGCGGGCATGTCGCTGTCGGAATATCTGCTCAGCCAGATACGGCAGGTCGCCGAACAGCCGACTCTCGAAGAGATGCGGGCCCGCCTGGAAAGCCGTCCGGAATCCACGCTTTCGGTCAGCGTGGCCGATGTGATCCGTGAGGAGCGTGATCGCCGGTGATCGTCGTCGACGCCTCGGTCTTGGTCGAGGTGCTCCTGCGCACACCGACCGGACTGGCATTGAGTTGGCGCGTTCTCCGTCCCGGTGAGACGATGCACGTGCCGCATCTCGTCGATGTCGAGATCGCACACGCGATCCGCCGCGTCACCGCGATCGGCAATATAGGCCCCAAAAGGGGACACGACGCATTGGCCGATCTGGTCGAGCTCCCGCTGCGTCGTTACAGCCACGATGTCCTGCTGCAGCGAGTATGGGAGCTGCGAGCCAATGTGACGGCATATGACGGAATGTACGTTGCGCTGGCCGAAATACTCGATGCCCCCTTGCTGACACGAGACCGGCGCCTCGCCGGTGCATCCGCTCACCGGGCGCGTATCGAACTGGTCTGAACCCGGCCGTTTCCCCCGCCACCATTCCGCACTATGGTGCGCGCCATGACCGAACAACCCAAAGACGGCGAGCGGATCGCCAAGGTGCTGGCGCGGGCGGGTGTCGCGTCGCGGCGCGGGGCCGAGGCGATGATCGAGGCCGGGCGGGTCGCGGTGGACGGCAAAACCCTCGACAGCCCGGCGCTCAACGTCACGCCGCGCCAGGTCATCACCGTCGACGGCAAGCCGATCGGCGCGGCCGAGGCGACACGGCTGTGGCTCTACCACAAGCCGCCCGGGCTGCTGACGACCCACAAGGACCCGAAGGGCCGCAACACCGTGTTCGAGAACCTGCCCAAGGAAATGCCGCGGGTGATCTCGATCGGCCGGCTCGACATCAACTCGGAAGGCCTGCTGCTGCTGACCAATGACGGCGAGCTGGCGCGCCACCTGGAAAGCCCGAAAACCGGCTGGAAGCGCAAATACCGCGCCCGCGCCTGGGGCGAGCCGGACGACAAGCGGCTGGAGCAGTTGCGCAAGGGCGTCGTCGTCGACGGCGTCAAATACGCGCCGGCCGACGTGGAGGTGGAAAGCCGCAAGGCCTCGAACACCTGGATCGCGATCGGCATCCGCGAGGGCAAGAACCGCGAGGTCCGCAAGCTCTTGGAGCATGCCGGCCTGCAGGTCAGCCGGCTGATCCGGGTCGCCTACGGCCCGTTCCAGCTCGGCGCTCTCGAGCGCGGCGAGGTCCGCGAGGTCACGCGCCCCGTGCTGCGCACCCAGCTCGGCGCGGCCTACCAGCTCAAGGCGAAGTAGTCGGCGTGGTGCGCTGGCCCAACCATCATTGTCATCCCGGCGAAGGCCGGGAACCAGTGGTGCCACGCTCCACTTTCACCGTGTCCCTGAGCTTGTCGAAGCCGGTCCTGAGCGTCGCCGCAGGCGGCGTCGAAGGGGGCTTTGCATCAGCGCTCGTGCAAAGCCCTTCGACAAGCTCAGGGACACGGATAGGGTTTTACCAGCCTCGACACTGGGTCCCGGCTTTCGCCGGGATGACGATCAATTTTGGTTCCGGCGGATGAGAATCGTCGGTGGCCGGTATCGCGGGCACCGGCTGGCGTCGCCGGAGGGCGACACGGTGCGGCCGACCACCGACCGGGTCCGCGAATCGCTGTTCAACATCCTGGCGCACCGCAGCCCGCCGGTGCTGGACGGCGCCGTGGTGCTCGACCTGTTCGCCGGCACCGGCGCGCTGGGGCTGGAGGCGCTGTCGCGCGGCGCGGCGCGGGCCGTGTTCGTCGATCTGGACCCCCGGTCGCTGGCGCTGGTGCGCGCCAACGTGGCGGCGCTCAGGGCCGAGGCGCTGTGCGAGGTCGTCCGCGCCGACGCCACGCGGCTACCGCCCCGGACCCTGGCCGCGACTCTCGCCTTCCTCGACGCGCCCTATGGAAGGTCGCTGATC
>JBKJNE010000407.1:0-6402 GCA_046596015.1 Alphaproteobacteria bacterium | reverse complement strand
GGCACCGGACCGGCCACGGGCCGCCAGTGGCAGGTGTGGAAGGTGGTCGCGCGCCAGATCGTGCTCGCCTCCGGTACCGTCGAGCGGCCGTTCGTTTTCCCGGACAACGACACGCCCGGCGTGATGCTGACCAGCGCCGTGCTGGGCTATGCCCGCCAGTTCGCGCTACGACCCACAGACGGCCCCATCGCCGTGGTCGGCAACAACGACCGCACGCTGGAACTGGCCGCGCGGATGCACGACGAGGGCCTGCCGGTCGAGACGGTAATCGACGCCCGCCGCGAGATTCGCGCCGAGATGGTCGCCGCCATGTGCGACCGGGGCATCAACCTGTTCGGCGGCCACGTTGTGACCAGGATCGCCGGCGACACCCACGTGGACTACCTGGAGGCGAACCATCTGGGCGACGGAAAGGTGGACGGCAGCAAGCGCCGCTTCGACTGCCGCTTCGTCGCCACCTCGGGCGGCTGGAACCCGCGCATCGATCTGCTGCGCCAGGCCGGCGGCAACGTGACATACGATCCCACGGTGGCGGCGCTGGTGCCGTCCGGGCTGGGATCGATCTCCCATGCGGTCGGCAGCATCGCCGGCAACGGCTCGCTGGGCTTCGCGCTCGCCTCGGGCCGCGACGCGGGCGCCGCCGCGGCGCGAGCGGCCGGCTTCACCGGCGGCGACGACATCACCGTGCCCGAGACCGACGCCCAGCCTGGCCCGACCACCGGCATGGGCCTGTGGCAGGTGCCGCAGTCGGGCCTGAGCAACCGGGCGCGGCAGTGGGTGGACTGGCGCCGCGACATGACCACCAGCGACCACACCACGGCGGGACGCGGGCCGGACGAGACCTGGCTCGGCGGCATCGCCGACACCCTGCTGACGCCGCCCAAGCCGTTGGTCAGCTTCGACTTCGTCACCATGAACGTGGACAAGCGCCCGGACCCCCCGCTGCGGCTGCTGCCGGCGCACCCGCTCTATGCGGCGCGCGACGCGGCGTTCCGCCGCACCGGCGGCTGGCTCAGCCCGGCCTATTACCCGGTCGAGGACGTGACGCCCGAGGAAGCGGTGACCCAGGAGATGCACGCGGCGCGCAATGCCGCCGGCCTGATCGACCTCTCGCTCCTCGGCAAGATCGAGGTCGCCGGCGAGGATTCGCCCGAGTTCCTGGAATATCTCTACTGCACCAGGATGGCCGACCTGCCCGTCGGCACCGCCCGCTACGGCCGCCTGCTCGACGACGGCGGCACCGTGGTCGACCACGGCGTGGTGGTGCGGCTGGACTATGACCGGTTCGTGATCCACACCTCGGCCGGCAATGACGGGCCGGTGTGCGACTGGTTCGAAAGCTGGCTGGCGAGCGACCTCAAGGGCATGTCGGTGCTGGTGTCGCCGCTGACCTCGGCCTGGGCGACGCTGGTGCTGGCCGGCCCGCGGGCGCGCCAGGTCCTGCTGGCCATCGACCGGGACATCGACGTATCGACCGCGGCCTTCCCCTTCCTGGCGCTGCGCGAGGGCAAGCTGGCCGGCGCGCCGGTCCGGATCGTGCGCACCGGCAATATCGGCGAGGTGTCGTTCGAGATCAGCGTGCCCGCCAACCATGGCCGCGCCCTATGGGAAACCATCGCCATGACCGGCTCGCGCTACGGCCTGCGCCCCGTCGGCGAGCTAGCCATGCACCGCCTGGCGGCCGAGAAGGGCCGCATCGACATCCCCGGTCTGGCGCCGCGCAGCCTCACGCCGTTCGATCTGGACCCTGGCGGAACGTACCGCGTCAAGGAACAGGATTTCGTCGGCAGGAACGCCCTGGCGCGGGCGCGCAGCGGACCGCAGGACCGGGCCCAGCTCGTCGCCCTGCGCAGCGAGGACGCGGCGATCGTGCTGCCCCAGTCCGGCACCATTGTGCCGCTCGACGGCAGCGCCGATCACCGGCAGGGCCGCATCATCCTCAGCTTCGACAGTGACGCCGTCGGCCAGCCGGTGACGCTGGCGCTGGTGGTCAACGGACACCAGCGGCTGGGCGACACGGTGCGCGTGTCGTCGCGCAACGGCAGCGTGCCGGCGCGCATCGTCAAGCCGTTCGTCTACGATCCCAGCGGGAGGCGCCGCTTTGGCTGACATCATTGCCGCCTCGCCGCTGCGCGACGAAGCCAGGGACAACGTCGCCGCGCGCATCCAGCGCAACGGGTTGCTTGCGCGCGAGAATCCGTCCCGCCACAAGCTGCTGGTGGTGACCGATGGCTCGCCCGCGGTATCGAAAAGCGTCGCCGCGGCGCTGGGGGTGCCGCTGCCCGAGGCCGCCGACGCGGTGACCGGCGACGACCCCTGCTGCTACCGTCTGGCGCCCAACCGCTGGCTGGTCTGCTACGAGAAGGGCTACGGGCTGGGCGAACGGCTCATCCGCGCCTCGTCCAGCATGGCGGCTTCGGTCAACGACGTCTCGGACGGCTACGTCTCCATCCAGCTCTCCGGCAAGCTGGCCTACGACCTTTTGGTCAGGGGCTGCGAACAGGACCTGCACCGCCGCGCATTCGGCCAGGGCCGCTTCGCCGCCACCCAGATCGCGGCCATCGACGTGCTGATCCACGCCGCGGCCGAACCGGATTCCTACGAGCTGATCGTCGATCGCTCGCTTGCGATGGACCTCTGGATATGGCTAAAGGACAGGGCCGCCGACCTGAGCGCCTAGACGAGCCCCAAAAGCTCCCCGCAAGAGCTCCTCAACGAGAAGACCATGAACGGCCACGAAGACAGCCATGTCCTGACGCTGACCTGCCCCGATCGCACCGGCATCGTCGCCGCGGTCACCGGGTTCCTGGCGGAACGGGACGGCTTCCTGACCGAGCTGTCGCACTACGCCGACCCGGTGTCGAAGCGTTCTTTCCTGCGCACCGTGTTCCACAAGGGCGGCCCCAGGCTGCCGGCGCGCGAGAAGCTGCAGCAGGAATTTCTGGCGGTATCGGACCGCTTCACCATGGATTTCCGCATCGTGCCCGCCGCCCGGAAGGTGCGGGTGATGGTGATGGTCAGCAAGCTGGGCCACTGCCTGAACAATCTGCTGCACGACTGGCGCAACGGCTCGCTGCCGATCGACATCCGCGCCGTGGTCTCGAACCACGAGGACATGCGCTCGCTGGTCGAGTGGCACGGCATTCCGTACCAGTACCTGCCGGTGACGCCCGCCACCAAGGAACGGCAGGAGGCGCGGATCAAGGAGCTGGTGCGCTCGCTGGAGATCGACCTTGTGGTGCTGGCCCGCTACATGCAGATCCTGTCCGACGACATGTGCCGGGCGCTGGAGTGGAAGGCGATCAACATCCACCACTCGTTCCTGCCCAGCTTCAAGGGCGCCCGGCCCTATCACCAGGCCCACGCCCGCGGCGTGAAGATCATCGGCGCCACCGCCCATTACGTAACGCCCGCCCTCGACGAAGGCCCGATCATCGAGCAGTCCGTCGAGCGCATCGACCACGTCCAGACACCCGAGGACATGGTCCGCATCGGCCGCGACATCGAAAGCGTGGTGCTGAACCGCGCCGTCCGCTGGCACGCCGAGCACCGGATACTGGACAATGGCAACAAGACGGTTGTGTTCAAGTCGTAACCGGGCCGGGCCGATAGCTAATTGGCGATGCCCACCACCGGCGGCGGCGAGCGTCGTTTCGACCACTGGTCGGCGGTCTGCTCGACCCGGGCCATGGTCTGTGCCGTCTGTCCCGCGGCCAGCGCCGCGTAGGCCGTTTCGGCGTTCTTGTCGCCCGCCTGCTTGGCGAGCCGCAGCCACATCAGCCCCTGGAAATTGTCCTTCGGCACACCCCTGCCCTGGATCAGCATGGCGCCATAGGCCGCCTGCGCGGCGGGATCGCCGAGGTCGGCGGCGAGCCGCAGCAAGGAAGCAGCACGCGCCATCGCCGCGGCGTCCGGCTTGCCCGACAGCGAGGCGAGCGCGAGCATCATCAGCGAACCCGTGTGGCCGTTGGCCGCCGCGTTACGCCGCCAAGCCGCGGCAGCCTGCTTGTCGGCGGCGACGCCGTTGCCGGACTCCAGCATGCCGGCGACAGTGGCCTGCGACACCGAATGGCCGTTCCTGGCGGCCAGCAGGAACCAGCCATAGGCGCCCCTCAAGTCCTTCCGGTCGGCGAGGATGCGGCCCATCTGGTACTGGGCCATGACGTCGCCCGCTTCGGCGAGCGGACGCAGCGTCTGCACCGCACCGTCGGCGAATCCGGCGCGCAGATTGTCGAGCGCGCCCTGCAGGGTCTCGGCGTTCTCTTCGCTGCGCGTCGCCAGCAGGCCGCGCGGCGCATGCAGCGTGCCGCTCTGGAACCCGTTGACGTAAAAGCGGAACGGCCGCTTGCCGTCCTGCCCGGCCTCGATCACCTGCAGGCTGAGCGTGTCGGCCGAGCCCGGCGCCCGGAACCGGCAGCAGGTCTCGTTGAGCAGCACCTTCAGCGGCTGCCCGTCGGCCGAGAACAGCAGGCTGAAATAGGTCTCCACCCGCCGGTCGAAATCGCGCTCGGCCATGCCCCCCAGCAGGATCGGGTTTTTCTGATCGTAGCCATAGGCGGCGTCGGGCGCCTGGCCGGCCAGGCGGATCGTCCGGTCCTGCCGCGCCGCTGGCTGGGTGGGCACGGGATCGCCCGGCTGCTGCGCCGCCGAACCGCCGGCCATGGCCGCCAGCATCAATCCCAGAAGAATTCCGGTCGCCGCCCTCGTCATCCCGCTTCGCTCAGCCGTTGCCGCAGCCTGTCGACGGTGGCCTCCGAGACGACCAGCCCCAGCTTGGAGCGCCGCCACAGAAAATCCTCCACCGTCTCGAGCCATTCCCATCGCAAGAGATAGCTGATTTCCGCCTCGTAGACGCCATCGCCGTAATGCGCGCCAAGCTCGGAAAGCGACCGGGCGCCGCCGAGCAACTCCTCGATCCGGCTGCCATAGGTGCGCAGCAGCCGCCGCGTCAGCTCGGCCGGCAGCCACGGCACGTCCTGCACGATCTCGGCCGCATAGGCGTCGAAGTCGCCGCGCGGCATGTCGCCGCCGGGGAGCGGCGCGCCCTTGGTCCACGGGCCGGGAAGCTCCGGCAGGAACGGCGCCAGGTCGTCCATGGCCGCTTCGGCGAGCACCCGGTAGGTGGTGATCTTGCCGCCCAGCACCGACAGCAGCGGCGCGGCGCCACCAGGCGCGTCGAGTGGGGGCGCGTCGAGCGCGATCAGGAAGTCGCGGGTGACCGAGGACGGATCGTCGTCGGCGTCGTCGACCAGCGGCCTGACGCCGGCGAACGACCAGACCACGTCGGACGGCGCGATGGGCGTGCGAAAATATTGGTTCACGATGCCGCAGAGATACTGGACCTCGCCCGGCGTGATCGTCACGCTGTCGGGCATCCGCTCCAGCTCCACCTCGGTGGTGCCGATCAGCGAGAACGTTTCCAGCAACGGCAGCACGAAGACGATGCGTCCGTCGGCGTTCTGCAGCAGATAGGCGTCATCGGCGCCGTCCGGACGCCGCACCACGATGTGGCTGCCCTTGACCAGCCGCAGCCGCTTGCCGCCGTCCATGCCGAGCTGGCGCTCGATCAGGTCCGCCGCCCACGGACCGGCGGCGTTGACCAGGATACGCGCGGTGACCGCGTCCTCATGCCCCGTGCGAACGTCGCGCACCACCGCGCGCCAGACGCCGCCGTCGCGCCGGGCGCTGACCAGTTCGGTACGGGTGCGGATGACCGCGCCGTGCCCGGCCGCGTCCATGGCGTTGACGACGACGAGCCGCGCGTCGTCGGTCCAGCAGTCGGCATAGGTGAAGCCGTGCCGGTATTCGTCCTTCAGCGGCCGGCCCGCCGGATGCTTGCGCAGGTCGATGCCCCGCGAGCCGGGCAGCCGCCGGCGGCCGCCCAGATGGTCGTAGAGGAACAGGCCGATGCGCAGCATCCAGCCCGGGCGCGAGCCGGCGCCCTGCGGCAGCACGAATTCCAGCGGCGCGACCAGGTGCGGCGCGGCCGCCAGCAGCACCTCGCGCTCGGCCAGCGCCTTGCGCACCAGGCCGAACTCGTACTGCTCCAGATAGCGCAGGCCGCCATGGATCAGCTTGGAGCTGGCCGACGAGGTGGCGCCCGCCAGGTCGCCGCGCTCCACCAGCATGACCTTGAGGCCGCGACCTGCGGCGTCGCGGGCAATGCCCGCGCCGTTGATGCCGCCGCCGACAACCAGCAGGTCAACCGCCAACTGGTCAACTGATTGGCTTTGCACGTCTTCCATAGCATAGTCGTAGCATGACCGACGGGACCGCCATACTGGCTATCGACCAGGGAACCACCAACAGCCGCGCGCTGGTGTTGGACATGGCGGGCAACGTCATCGCCAGAGCGCAGAAGGAGCTGACCCAGCACTATCCGGCCGACGGCTGGGTGGAGCA
>JBKJNE010000126.1:0-4584 GCA_046596015.1 Alphaproteobacteria bacterium | reverse complement strand
GGATCGGTGACCGGCTGTGCGCGCTCGTAATCATGAGGCAGGGCCGAGCCAGCTGGTTGTTCCCGACGCTCGATGACAGAATGCGCCTTAGTCCCGCCGTGGTTGGGTTCGACCTGTATGACGGGCTCGCCGGCATTGCGCTTTTCCTGGGCGCGCTTTCGTTTCGGACAGGAGAGCCAGGCTACCGGCGTGTGGCCGAGGCTGCGCTAGGCGAGGCGGTGGCGATCCATCAGGCCATGCCGCGAGAGCGCATTTCCATTGGCGCCTATGATGGAGCAGGGGGACTGGCGTGGACCCTGGCAGTGGTCGGACGCTGGTTCGGCTGCCAGACTTTTACGGACCAAGCGACCGAAATCGTGCGCCGCCACGCCCCCTTCGCGGCTGCCGAACCGGCGATCGACCTGATCGGCGGTCGCGCAGGCTTCCTGGCGGCGGGAATCGCGGTAGCGGCCATGAGCGGCGACAGTGTCCTGATGGAGGCGCTTCGACCTTGCGCCGACGGTCTTCGAGGCTTGGCGCCCGAGGAACTGCCTGACGAGGCGGAGGCCGGCCTTGCCCATGGCCGGGCCGGGGTCGGGCTGGCCTTGGCGCGCTGGGCGACTACCCAGGAGCACAGTGGAGATTTCGACGCGGCAGTGGACTTACTAGTTTCGGATCTGGCCACGGCTGCCGGAGTGCGCCGGGGGGAGTTGCCTCCGGCCAACGACCACGACGGCCGGACGATGATGGCCTGGTGCCGAGGCGGCATGGGCGTCGCTCTTGCCGCGATCCGGCTTGGTCGCCCGCAGGGGTCGGACACACGAGATATAGTCGAAGCCATTAGCAGCCTGTTGTTCGACCGCGAGGGTGCCGCGCTCTGCCCCTGCCACGGTACTCTGGGAATGCTCGAGTTTACGGAGGCCGCACGCGAACTTGGAACTGCGGGCGCTGCCACGCTCGCCGGGCGGCTCTCGGGCGAGATCATGGCGCGGGTCCTCAGCGGAGAACTCTGTGCCGACCACTACCACCGCATCGAGGCGCCGGGGTTGATGCGGGGTCTGGCGGGGACCGGGTACACCTTGCTCAGAAGTCTCGATCCAGAACATTTCCCGTCAGTCCTTACGCTTGAGTCATGCTGACGGCAGACCAAGCCTTGGTATCTCGGGCTAACGCTTTGTTCCATGTCCAGCACAGCGTCCGATACGCCGGAGTTTCGGTGACAGTGCATTTAATCATGGCTTCTGGTCCGACCGGTCCAGCCCGTCCCGCTACCGCAGGACCTGGCCGAAGAACGCTCTCATGCGGGCGAGCATGTCCATCTGGAGTTGCGGTGACAGCGGTCACCTTAACCTGCCCGTCAACCTGAAGCACATACGGGATCGAGGTCGCCTGCCACTGCGGCGGCGAGCGATCCTCAAGCCACGACGCGCGAATTGTTCAGCAGCCCGCATACCCGCTCGCCCAGATTGGGTATTGAACGGGCTCGCAGGGCTGCGCTATCTTTGACTTGGCTTTGAAGGGGGCGCGGCGGTGCGGCAAGTCGTAGAGTCGTCTCTGGGCGCTCTCTTGAGGGCGGAAACCTACGCCGACGTCCACGATGTGATCACCAGGGCGGGTATCGCGCTGGGGTACGACTATTTCGGCTACCACTACTGGCCGGGTACCGAGGAGTATGGCGACCGCGACTTCGCCGGCGTGGTCCAATGCAACTACCCGCGGGCCTGGATGTCGCGGTACGTCGAACAGGACCACTACGACCGCGACCCGCTCCGGCGCTTCGGACTGACCCATGATGGCGTGACGGAGTGGCGCCTGCTAGACACGGTAGACGCCTCGCAAGAGCGGTTCATGCAGGAAGCCGCCCGATTCGGTCTCGAGGACGGCGTGATCGGCAGTTTCCACGATTCGGACGGTGGCCGTCTGCAGGTCGCCTTCGCCGGTCCGGCCGCTCAGGGCGATCCGCGCCTGGCACTGGAGGCCCTTCAGATCCTCGGACCCGCGATGACCGTTTGCCTGCGCAAGGCGTCTCTGCTGGAAAGCCGGATCAGATGGCTGACCGAGCGCCAGCGCGACGCGTTCTTTCTGCTGCGCCGAAGCGCCATACGGGAAAAGTTCGCGAGCTATCTGTAGCGGTCCATGACAGGGCGGCCTCGGTGGGCAGCGCTATGCCTGCTTCTCGCCACTCTAGACGTATCGGGGGTCAAGGCCTTGCCCCCAGGCCGTCATCCACTGCTCAAACTCGGCGCCACAACCCGGATCATAGATATCGAGGATCCGTTCGATCAGCTCACCCCGATAGGTCGAGATCTCCCACAGCGTCGCCGACGTCGAGGGCGCACCGGCGCGTTCGAAGCGAAGCCCGCTGTGAACGAGGATGTTTGCACCCTCCTCCCGGATAGAAGAATCGATACCGACGGTTCGAATGCAGAGCTTGTCGAAGCGCTCGACTGAACGCCGGAGCCCGGCAAGGACCTGCTCACGCCCCTTGATCACACAATGGAACGGCATGTTCATGACCTCATAGGTGATGTCTTCATGGAAGTAGGCGCCGAGCGACGCCCAGTCACCGCTGTCATAGGCTGCTTCAAACGCCCCTCGTTGGGAGACAAACCTTGGAATAAGCGTCATTTTTTATCCTTGCTGGTAAACGCGTGAAAGGTTCGGGCGGCGACGCAGGCGCGTCCATCCGCTGCGCAAGCAAGTCGCGCAACGCGACCGCCACGGCGGGATCACGCGCGAAGCCGATGGGCGAAAAAGCACAGGATCTCGTCGCGAGCTGCCAGGGTTGGCTGTCCCGCCTCGTCGATCAGGTGGGCGGTCACGACACTGTGGGGGAAGGCCACGTGGCGCTGGAAGAACGGAGGGGGGTCGAGATGAGCGGCGCTGTCGGGCAGCACGCGGCCAATGAAACGATCGCCAAGCGCCCGGGAAAGGGCCGCGAATCGCTCTGCCCGGCAGACTTGGTCGCCTTCAAATCGATAGGCCATCACGGTTAGATCGTCGCGGTCCAGACGCCGCTTGACCGCGGCGAGATCGTCGGGCGCGATGTCCAGGCCGCCCGGCGCATCCAGTGGCAGAGATGGCTGAGACAGCACAGGCGCCAGGACCGAGGATTCGAGCGTCATCGTCAGGGCGAAATTGCCTGTGAAGCACATGCCGATCGCCCCGATGCCCGGCCCGCCGCAGTCCGCGTGCGCCTGCCTCGCCAATGCTCGCAGCCAGACGGTCACGGGAGCTGTGGCATCGGCGCCGAAGGCGTGAAACTCCGCGCTGACACAGGCGCGCCGAAACACCGCGGCGCCCTCGTCGGCTTCCGGGACCGCGCCATCGCGCCCGAACAGAGAGGGCATGTAAACCGTGAAACCCGCGTCCCTGACCCAGCGGCTGAAGCGCGCGACGTGCGGACTGATGCCCGGCATCTCGGTCATGACAACGACGGCTGGCCCGGTCCCGGCCACAAACACGACCTTGGTGGTACCCTCGAGCGTGAATTCGCGGCGATCGAAGTCATCGAGCGGATCGTCTTCAGTCATGCTTCGGTATGCCATTGAGTTCTCCGTCTTGCGTCGGATGGCGTGATCGGGCGGCGCCAGGTGGTGAAGACTTGCACTGATCGACGCGGGAGGATAGTGTCGTATATGACATCTTTAGAGGCTAATTCGCCAATGGTCCGGGTTTGGGTTCTGAAGTTGCCGGACGCAATGGCATCGAGCCTTGCCATCACCTTTGATGCACTGGAGACCGCAAACCAGGTCAGTGTCAGGGGAGGACGCCCCGCCCCATTCGAGGTGCGAACCGTGCCGGTCGGCCAAGCGGCGCGCGTCGGGTCGCTGGATTTTGCACGGGGCGACCTGCTGATAGTGCCTGGCCTGCGCATCCGATCCGAGCCGGAGCTCACGGCGAGCCTCGCGACGCCGGCGGTGCGGCGCGCTGCCCGGATCGCCGCCGAGGCTCAGGCGGCTGGGGCATTCGTCGCTGGGTCTTGCGCAGGGACCTTCATTCTGGCGCAGGCCGGACTGCTGTCCGGGAGGCGCGCGACGACGACATGGTGGCTGGCGCCTACATTCCGGCGCCTTCATCCCGATGTGGACCTGATCGCCGACAGGATTGTGGTTGCCGATTGGCCGATCGCGACAGCCGGCGCGGCCATGGCCCAGATGGATCTGATGCTCGCAGTGATCGCCAGGTTCGCCAGCTCCGGCCTGGCGGAGGCTTGTGCACGCTATCTCCTGCTCGATCAAAGACGATCCCAGGTGCCTTACATGGCGGTGGGTTTTCTCGCAGGACGCGATGAACAGATCGCCCGGGCCGAGGTTTGGGCCAGGGACAACATTGGCCGCGACTTCAGCGTGGACGAACTCGCGGCCGCGGCGGGTTTGACTCCCCGCACCTTCGCGCGCCGTCTCGCGACGGTCTGCGGCTTGTCGCCGATCAAATTCGCCCAGCGCATCCGCGTTGAGATGGCTGAGCGGTTGCTCGAGACCACGCGCCTGTCAGTCGATGAAGTAGCGCGTCGCGTCGGCTATGCGGAGCCCTCGACTTTACGCCGGCACATCCGGCGTGACGCCCGGCCGTCCCCGGCGGAGTTGAGGCGCCGGGGTTAAC
>JBKJNE010000102.1:0-5164 GCA_046596015.1 Alphaproteobacteria bacterium | reverse complement strand
GGATTTCTCTGCGAAACGAGGGGTTGGGCTGGTGCTTTGTCGAATTTGGGATCGGTCGTCGGGCTTTGGTGCCCTTGGCTGCGGCTACTCCGATGCCTGGACGAGATCGGATTGCAGGAGATTGGCGCGATCCGGTCATGTCGGGAGCAGCCTGATGCTTCGTTTGAGGTTGTAGACGGTGGCGAAAGCAATGAAGTCTGCGGCGTTGCGTTCGAGCGAGTGACATCGTGTTCGGGCCTTGCCGTAGAGGCGCTTCATGGCGCTGAAGATGGCCTCAACCGGCGCGCGTCGGCGGGCGATGAGGCCGTTGCGCACGGCCATCCAGTGGGGCAGCACGGGCATGTGCTTGTGCCGCCGGTGCATGATGCGGTCCTTGATGCCAGCAGCCTTCAGCGCCCGTCGGCGACGCTTGCTTTCATAGGCCCGGTCGGCATAGACCGCCGCCTCGTCGCCGCAGATCAGCGCCTCGGCGGCCTGGCCGTCGAGCAGCCGGGCCGGTGTAAAGAGAGCCTTGCGGATCAGGCCCGAGCCCTCGTCGACGCCCACATGCATCTTGTAGCCGAAGTACGACTTGCCGCCTTTGTTGGTCCAGTCCGCCCCCGGTTCCCGGGGATGGGCGCTGCCCATGCCCGCCTCCCGGCGGGGCGGATTGTGGGTCGCCGCCACGATCGAGGCATCGAGCAGCGTGCCCTTCTTGAGCATCAGTCCCTTGGCATCCAGTTGCCGGTTGATCTCGGCAAAGCAACGCTCCATCACCGCGCCCTGCGACACCGTCGCTCGGAACCGGCAGATCGTCGTCTCGTCCGGCGTGCCCTCATCAACACCCAGCCCGCAGAACCGGCGGAACGACAAACGGTCCAACAGCGCTTCCTCAAGCCCAGGGTCCGACAGGTCGTAAAGCGCCTGCAGATACAGCGCCTTCAGCATCGACAGCGCCGGATAAGGCGGACGACCCGTCTCGCCAGACCGGACACCCGAAAGCAGTGGCTCAAGCCGGCCCCAGTCGATCAGCGTATCAATCTTCGACAACCGACCGTTCGTCCCAAGACGGGGGTCCATCAATGCTTCAATCAACGAGCGCTGACCTGCCATCTGAAACCTCCGGCTTCCAAAGACACATCATTGAATCAGCTTCAGCTACCCAACGCCACTCCCTTACGCAGAGAAATCCACTGGGAGAGGGCAGGGTGAGGGGCGTTCCCTCAGCCGCTCCGGTGCTGCACGAACCGCGTCCCCGGCGGCGGCGGGTCTTCGGGCGGGCCGGCGAAGCACTGGGCCATGGCCATCCAGCGCGTCGCCGTGTCGCCGGTCATTTGCAGGCCGGTGTCGGCCACGTTGCGGACCTGGGTGACCACCTGGCAGAACTCGGTGGCGGCGCCCTCGATGCGGTTGGTCTCGCTCGGCTCATGCCATTCCCAGACGGCGCCCGACGGCGCGGTCAGCCGCACATGGGGCGGCTCGGCGGGCACCTCCAGCTTCCGGTTGGCGAAGGTCCAGCCATAGGTGTTGATGCCGATCACCGCCACGTTGCGGATGCGGTCGGCGTCTGCGCGCTCCACGCCCAGCAGGTCATAGACCGCCTGCGCGTGCGACCAGGTCTCCATCAGCCGCGCGGTGATGCACGACCGGGCGGACATGTCCGGGCCGCCCCATTTCACCCGCAGCTTCGGGTCGGCGACGGCGAACTGCCCGGCGGTGTCGCGGTAGAGATCGCGCCAGCGCCCCAGCAGGGCGCGCCCCCTGATCCCGCCCAGCCAGGCATGGTTGAACTGCAGATGGGTGCCGCCGGCCTTGACGTAGTCGGCCAGTTCGCGCCGGAACTTCAGGAACGCGTCGGCGTCGGCCAGGGTCAGGCAGGCGGCGTAATTCCACATGTGCAGGTGGGCGATGACGTCGTCGATCGTCCAGCCCTTGAACTGGGTAGGGCGCTCCCAATCGGCGTCGCCCAGCGGCTCCAGCAGGGCGAAGATCGCATCGCTCTCGTCGCGGAAATCGGCGGCCTGTTCCATGTGCTTCCCCTTGTTCCCGGCCGATCTATAGCCCGACGGCTCGGGTCTCGCCACCGTCTCCTGTGGGATGGTGCCTCTCGTGTGCGGCGGGTATTGTTGCCCGCCGCAACCGCAGGTTCATGCTATGGGCGATGATATCCAAGCGAATGAATCGGAACTCCCCATGATCGTGTTTTTCGACGTTGATGGCGTGCTGATCGATGGGTGGCACTCCAACAGCATCCTGAGAAAGCCTTGGGACGAGACGCTGGAGGCGGATCTGGGAGTCGATCGCGCCGCGTTCCAGAAGCTGTTCTTCCAGGGCCCCGGCGGAGACAGCGAGCGGTCGCCCATGTTCGGCTGCACGGTGGGCCGTATGGACCTTATGGAGGCCTTGGCCGATGTTCTTCCGCGCGTTGGCTATGCCGGGAGTGTCGAGGATTTTGCACGTTACTGGTTCGAGAAGGATTCAAACATCAATCGTCAGGTCTTCGGCCTCGTCGAGAAGACCAGGCAAAGCGGTGCGCGCCTTTATATCGCCACCGGACAGGAGCACCACCGGGCGCGCTATCTCTGGAACGAGCTTGGCTTTTCCAATCGGTTCGACCGCATTTTCTACAGCGCCGAGATCGGTCATCCGAAAAGCGACGTGCGGTTCTTCCAGGCAATCAATCGCGCGCTCGGCATCGACGGCGCTATGAAACCGCTGTTCTTCGACGATCAACCGGAGATCGTCGCACTCGCAGCCGCCGCGGGTTGGGATGGCGCGGCATTCAATTCAGCGGATGATATCCGGAGACACCCGAGGCTTCGGCACCTCTGGAATTGAGTCCCCGGGACTCACGCGGCGATGGCGGTGATGACCGCATTCCATCAGTCCAAGCAAAATTCTGTCTGCGCTTACCGTCCCCGGATCACGTCGCTCGCGCGCCAGCCCAGCGCCATGGCCGGGCCGTTGGTGTTGCCGGACACGAGGCCCGGCATCACCGAGCAGTCGGCGACCCGCAGGCCCTCGACGCCCTTCACCCGCAATTCGTTGTCGACCACGGCGGAGTTGTCGCGGCCCATGCGGCAGGTGCCGGTGGCGTGCAGGCCGCTGGTCGACATGCGGCGGGCCGACATCAGGATGTCCTCGTCAGACTGCGCCGTCTCGCCGGGGATCAGCTCCTCGCCCACATAGGGCTGCAGCGCCGGCTGCCGCACATATTCCCGCATGTAGCGGACCATGCGCACGACCGTCTCCTGGTCATAGGCGGTGCTCAGCCAGTTGGGCTCGATGCTGGGTGGCGCGTCCGGATCGGCGGAGCGCACCGTGATGCTGCCCTCGCTGGTCGCCTGCACGAGCTGGCCGTAGATGTTGAAGCCTGGCAGCTTGTCGGGGTGGGCGAGCGGCACAGGGAAGTTGTCGGCGGTGCGGGCGAAGGTGAACGCGCCCATGAACAGCTGCATGTCCGGTCGGTCCCGGTCGGGCGTGCTGCGGGCGAACGCGCCGATCTCATAGGGGCCGGTCGCCATGGGCCCGTTGTGGAAGGCGTAGTATTGCAGCACGCTGAGGGCGAGGCCGATGCCCTGGTAGCGGTGGTTGAGGCCCTTGATGCCCTTCAGCCGGTGCGGCATGCCGTAGCCCACATGCTCGCGCATGCGCCGGCCGCAGTCGGGACTGTCGGCGACCACGTCGATGCCCGCCGCCCGCAGATTGTCGGCCGGACCGACGCCCGAGCGCTGCAGGATCACCGGCGACATGATGGCGCCGGCCGAGACGATGATCTCGCCCGCCGAGCGGAATTCCACCGGGCGGCCGTGCTGGCGTGCGGCGACGCCGACGGCGCGCTTGTCCTCGAACAGGATGCGGTCGACCATGACGCCGGTCTCGATCCGCAGGTTCGGGCGCCTGCGGGCCGGATCGAGGAACGCGCGAGCGGCGCTGACCCGCTTGCCGTCGCGGATGGTGTGGGCGTAATAGCCGACGCCCTCCAGTTCCGGATGGTTGAGCTCGTCGCGCTCGGGCAAGCCCATCTGCGTACCGGCTTCCAGCATGGCGCGCGTCGCCGCGTAGCGGAACTTGCCCGCGCTCACATGCAGCGGGCCGCCCTTGCCGCGATAGTCGGTGGCGCCCAGCTCGTGGTCCTCGATCGCCTTGAACGCCGACTTCATGTCGGACCAGCCCCAGCCCGGGCCGCCCAGCTTTTCCCAGTCCTCGTAGTCGTTGGGGTGGCCGCGCGAATAGATCATGCCGTTGATCGAGCTCGACCCGCCCAGCACCTTGCCGCGCACCCAGATTTCGCGTGACGGCACGCCCGGCACGCGCTCCTGGTCGACCTTGAAGTGCCAGGCGTGCTTGGGGTCCTTCACCAGCTTGCCGATGCCCTTGGGCATGCCGATCAGCGGGCTGGTGGCCTCACCGCCCGCCTCCAGCAGCAGCACCTTGTGCGCCGGGTTCTCCGACAGCCGGCTGGCCAGGACGCAGCCGGCCGAGCCGGCTCCGACGATGATGTAGTCGAAGGCGTCCATCTCGTTTCCCCGTTCGGCTGCCGGCGTCTACCGGTTGGTCATCAGCGGTTGGTTTGGCGCTCCGCCGCGTGCTTGCCGGAAAGGTAGCCGAAGACCATGCCCGGCCCAAGCGTTCCGCCGGGGCCGCCATAGGTCATGCCGAATGGCGAGGCCATGACGTTGCCGGCGGGGTAGAGGCCGGGGATGGGGTAGCCGTCGATGTCGACCACGTTGCCGTGGACGTCGGTCTGCGGGCCGCCCTTGGTGCCGAGCGCGCCGGAGCGCACCTCGACGGCGTAGTACGGGCCCTTGACCAGCGGCCCCAGCGTCGCCTGCTTGGTGCCCTTCTTGTAGGGGTCGCCCCACCAGCGGTCGAAGGCGCTCTCGCCGCGGCCGAAATCCGGGTCGGCGCCCTGGGCGCAGTTGGCGTTCCAGCGCTCGACGGTCTTCTCCAGTTCGTTACCGGAGATGCTCAGCTTTTCGGCCAGCGCCTTCAGGGTCGGCGCGCGCATCACCCAGTCCGGCGCTTCGCCGGGGCCGGCCGACAGCATGCCGAAGCCGTAGCTCTCGAGATAATGCTGGTCGAAGACCAGCCAGCTCGGAATGTTCTCGTATTCGAATTTTGCCACGTCCTCGACGTGGAAGGCGGCGCCGAAGGCGTTGTAGTTGGCCGCCTCGTTGGTGAA
>JBKJNE010000059.1:0-3675 GCA_046596015.1 Alphaproteobacteria bacterium | reverse complement strand
CAAGACCATCGAATGCGCGATCATCGACCGGGCCTTCCAGGAAGGCTGGGTGCAGCCGCGTCCGGCGCCGTACCGCACCGGCAAGAAGGTCGCGGTGGTCGGCTCCGGCCCGGCGGGCATGGCGGCCGCCCAGCAGCTCGCCCGCGTCGGCCATGACGTGACGCTCTACGAGCGGCACCGCAAGATCGGCGGCCTACTGCGCTACGGCATTCCCGACTTCAAGATGGAAAAGCATGTCATCGACCGCCGCGAGGCGCAGATGGAAGCCGAGGGCGTGCGGTTCGAGACCGGCGTGCATGTGGGCGTCGATATCGACGCGAACGACCTGATGAAGAAGTTCGATGCGGTGCTGCTGACCGGCGGCGCCGAGAAGGCCCGCGATCTGCCGGTGCCCGGCCGCGAGCTCGACGGCATCGAGTTCGCCATGGACTTCCTGCCGCAGCAGAACCGCCGCGTCGGCGGCGAGCCGGTCGGCAACGTCAAGGAGATCCTGGCCGGCGGCAAGCATGTCGTGGTCATTGGCGGCGGCGACACCGGTTCCGACTGCATCGGCACCAGCTTCCGCCAGGGCGCCCTGTCGGTGACCCAGAACGAGATCATGCCGCAGCCGCCCGAGCGCGAGAACAAGCCGCTGGTATGGCCGGACTGGCCCATGAAGATGCGCACCTCGTCGTCGCAGGCCGAAGGCGCCGAGCGCGATTTCGCGGTCAACACGGTGAGCTTCGAGGGCGAGAACGGCCGCGTGACCGGCCTCAACTGCATCCGCGTCGACGAGCGCATGCAGCCGATCCCGGGCACCGGGTTCCGCATCCCGGCCGACCTGGTGCTGCTCGCCATGGGCTTCGTCAGCCCGGTGCACGAGGGTATGATCGAGCAGCTCGGCGTGACGCTCGACCCGCGAGGCAACGTCGGCGCCGACACGGTCCGCTACCAGACCTCCATCGACAAGGTCTTCGCTGCCGGCGACATGCGCCGCGGCCAGTCGCTGGTCGTCTGGGCCATCCGCGAAGGCCGCCAGGCCGCCCGCGCCGTGGACCTGTGGCTGATGGGTTCCACCGAGCTGCCGCGCTGATCCGCCATGGATGACGGCCAGCGCGCCGATCTGGTGCGCGCCTGCCGCGAGATGCTCGCGGACGGCGCGGATGCCGAAGAGGTCCTGGCGATCATCCGGGCCGCCGCCGCCGATTTCAGCGCCTCGCGTGCCCTTGTCGCGCTGGTCTTCGGCATCGGGGCGGAAGCTGCCCACGAGATGATCGCCGACAGCGCCACCTGGGAAGACCGCCGCGAACCCATGCTCGACGACGCGATCCTGGACGATTTCCGAAATCGCGACTGAGCCGCCAGGCCGCTGGCGAACTTCCGCACCTTGGCGGAGGAATAAAACACAGCGCCCACCGCCGATCGTGGCCTACATTTCCCGCAGGCAAAGCGGGAGGTTCCCATGTGGCGCGACCGGCGCATCCTCGACCTGTTCGGCATCGGCCAGCCCCTGCTGCTGGCGCCCATGGCCGGAAGCGCCGGATCGGCGCTCGCGGTGGCGGTAGCGCAGGCGGGCGGCCTCCCCGCACTCCCCTGCGCGCTGCTGAGTCCCGACCAGATGCGCACCGAGGCAGCGATCGTGCGCCAGCAGGCGCCCGGCCCGCTCAACATGAACTTCTTCTGCCACACGCCGCCCGAACCTGATCCGGCCCGCGATCAGGCGTGGCGCGACCGGATCGCCGCGCTCTACGGGCCGATCCCCGCCGGCCCGGAAGGCGTCCAGCGGCGGCCGTTCGACGGGGCGGCCTGCGCCGTGGTCGAGGAGATCCGCCCCGAGGTGGTCAGCTTCCATTTCGGCCTGCCCGACGCGGCGCTGCTGGACCGGGTCAGGGCAACGGACGCGAAGATCATCGCCTCCGCCACCACCGTCGAGGAAGCGGCATGGCTCGAAAGCCAGGGCGTCGATGCCATCATCGCGCAGGGCGCCGAAGCGGGCGGCCACCGCGGCATGTTCCTGGGCCTCGACACCGCGACCCAGGTCGGCACCTTCTCGCTGGTGCCGCTGGTGGTTGATGCCGTCAGCGTGCCGGTGATCGCGGCGGGCGGCGTCAGCGACGGCCGCGCCATGGCCGCCGCGCTAGTGCTGGGCGCGTCGGCCGTGCAGGTGGGCACCGCGTTCCTGCGCAGCCCCGAGGCGCTGACCAGCACCGTCCACCGCAAGGCGCTGGCGGATGGCGGCCCGACCGCCATGACCAACGTGATCTCCGGCCGCCCGGCGCGCGGCTTCGCCACGCGGCTGGTGCGGGATTTGGGTCCGATCAACCCGGGCGCACCCGCCTTCCCGCTCGCCTCCAACGCCATCGCCACCTTGCGCAAGGCGGCCGAGACGGAGGGCAGACCGGACTTCTCGCCGGTCTGGGCCGGCCAGTCCTTCCCGCTGGCGACGGAGGAACCGGCGACGGCGATCGCCGAGCGGATCGCGCGGGACGCGGCGAAGCTGCTGGGACACTAAGGTGCCCCCTCAGTCACTCTGCGAGCAACGCGAAGCAGCCCAGCCGTGCCGTTGAACGCTGTGTGGCTGGGGGCTGGGTTGCCGCGCTTCGCTCGCAAAATCACGGAAAAGACAGGTGCATTAAGCGAACCGCATCCATCACGCGGAGGAACAGACCCCGGAACAAGTCCGGGGGACAACGAGGGGTTGGGGCTGTGCGCGTCCTGGATCACCCGTTAAACTCTCCGTTGACCAAGGGGAGAGAACCATGAGCCAGAACGCCTTCAACTACGACAACGTCAAGGGCTACACCCTGGACGAGGACGCCGAGCGCGAGCTGATCGCGGCGCAGAACGAGTGCACCTTCATGTGGTCGACCAAGGAAGGCTGGCCCGTGGGCGTGATCATGTCCTACATCTACGAGCAGGGCTGCTTCTGGCTGTCGGTATCCTCGCTGCGCGTGCGCGTGCAGGCCGTCGAGCGCGACCCGCGGGTGTCGATCGCCATCACCAGCAAGGGCACCAGCACCCTGGGCAGCCGGGCGCTGACCTACAAGGGCACCTGCGAGGTGTTCAAGGACCAGGCCACCATCGACTGGTTCCTGCCGCTGCTCGCCAAGCGCCTGCGCGCCGGCGACGAGGACGCCCAGAAGCTGTTCGTGAAGCTGAACGACACCCCCAACCGCCGCGTCCTGAAAGTGACGCCGGTCAAGCGCATCGGCTATGACGGCCAGAAGATGCGGAGGGCGACGGAGGAAGCCGTGGCGGCGGGCCGGGAGATCGGGCCGAGCTGATCGGCGCTAAACCTTCACCATCACCTTGCCCCTGTTCGAGCCGTCGAACAGGCGGTGATAGGCGGTCAGCGTGTTCTCCAGGCCGTCGACCAGCTCCACATTGTAGGTGAGCTTGCCGGCGCGGTGCCAGTCCATGAGCTGTTGCTCGATCTCGCCGCACTGGCCGAAGAAGTCCGGCGAGAAGAAGCCCTGCACCGTGGCGCGTTTCATCAACAGCTGGTCGAAATTGCTCGGGCCCGGGCGCTTTTGCGTGTCGGCGTATTGCGACACCAGGCCGCAGATCGCGACGCGGGCATACATGGCCATGTGGCCCATGATCGTATCCAGCACCTCGCCGCCCACATTGTCGAAATAGACGTCGACGCCGTCCGGGCACAGCACGTTCAGCTCGTGCGACAGGTTCTGCTGCCGG
>JBKJNE010000550.1:0-5494 GCA_046596015.1 Alphaproteobacteria bacterium | reverse complement strand
CGAGCGGGTGGGAGCGCTGCGCAACCTGCCGCCGTTCCTGGCGCTGGTCTGGCGCACCAGCCCGGCGCTGACCGCGAGCACGCTGTCGCTGCGCCTGGTCCGCGCGCTGCTGCCGGTCGTCACCCTCTATATCGGCAAGCTGATCATCGACGAGGTGGTGCTGCTCACCCGTCTTCCCGGCATGGCGCCGGACCTGCGGGAATGGCTGGAAAGCGGGCTGCTGACCAGGCTGGGCGTGCTGGTCGCGCTGGAATTCGGGCTGGCGATGGCAGCCGATCTTCTGGGCCGGCTGGGCGCGCTGCTCGACGGGCTGTTGTCCGAGCGGTTCAGCAACGAGACCAGCATCAGATTGATGCAGCACGCCGCCACGCTCGACCTGGAAGATTTCGAGGACAGCGAGTTGCAGGACCAGCTCGACCGGGCGCGGCGGCAGGCGGCCGGGCGCATGTCGCTGATGAGCATGATGTTCTCGCAGGCGCAGGACGTGGTGACGGTGATCAGCTTCGCCGCCGGCCTGATGGTGTTCGCGCCGTGGCTGATCGCACTGCTACTGGTGGCGCTGGTGCCGGCGTTCATCGGCGAGGCCCATTTCAACGCCCAGAGCTATGCGCTGGCGTTCACCCGAACGCAGGAACGGCGCGAGCTGGACTATGTGCGCCAGACCGGCGCCAGCGTCGAGACCGCCAAGGAAGTGAAGATCTTCGGCCTCAATGCCTTCCTGATCGAGCGCTACCGGAAACTGTCCGGCGACATCTACCTTGGCAACAAGCGCCTCGCCATCCGCCGCGCCGGCTGGGGCGGCGCGCTGACCGCGCTGGGCTCGCTCGGCTACTACGCCGCCTATGCCTTCCTGGTCTGGCGCACGCTGGCGGGGCAGTTCAGCATCGGCGACCTGGTGTTGCTCGCCGGGTCGTTCCTGCGGCTGCGCGGCCTGCTGGAAGGGCTGCTGCTGGGCGTGTCGCAGGTGGCGGGGCAGGCGCTTTACCTGGACGACCTGTTCGGCTTCTTCGAGATCACGCCGCAGATCGCGTCGCCGCCCGACGCGCTGCCGTTTCCGCGCCCGATCCGGCAGGGCTTCAGCTTCGAGGACGCGGGCTTCAAGTATCCGGGCGCCCGGCGCTGGGCCGTGCGGCACCTGGATTTCACCCTGCACCCGGGCGAGGTGCTGGCGCTGGTCGGCGAGAACGGCGCGGGCAAGACCACGCTGGTGAAATTGCTCGCCCGGCTCTACGACCCGACCGAAGGCCGCATCCTGCTCGACGGCCGCGACCTGCGCGAGTACGCCCTCGATGACCTGCGCGGCAATATCGGCGTCATCTTCCAGGACTTCATGCGCTACCATTTGAGTGCGGCCGACAACACCGCCGTCGGCCGCATCGAGGCGCGCGACGACCGGGACCGGATCGAGCGGGCGGCGCGCCGCGGCATGGCCGACGAGGTAATCCGGCGCCTGCCCGGCGGCTACGACCAGACCCTGGGCAAGCGGTTCCGCACCGGCATCGACCTGTCGGGCGGCGAATGGCAGAAGGTCGCCATCGCCCGCGCCTATATGCGCGAGGCGCAAGTGCTCATTCTCGACGAACCGACAGCGGCGCTCGACGCCCGGGCGGAGTTCGAGGTGTTCCAGCGGTTCCGCGACCTCAGCGAGCGGCGCACCGCCGTGCTGATCAGCCACCGCTTCTCCAGCGTCCGCATGGCCGACCGCATCCTGGTGATGGCGGACGGCCAGATCGAGGCCTCGGGCTCCCACGAGGAGCTGCTGGCCTCGTCCCGGCGCTACGCGGAATTGTTCGAGCTGCAGGCCGCGGGTTACCGTTAGGCGACCGCGGCCAGAGGCGCGCCCTGCTTCAGGTCGTGGCCCGTGAAGGTGCGGGTTTCGGGCGAGGGCACGCCGCTCGCCTTGAACTGGGCGGTCAGCTCCTGCTTGCGCGCCTGCATGCGGGCGCCGAGCGCGTCGATATCGAGGCCGGCGGCCCGGGCCTGGGCGAACAGGCCTTCGGAGCGCTTCTCCTCCTCCTTGACGTGGTGCTCGATCATCTCTGACAGCACGGTCAACTTGGCGTCGTAGAAGTCGTCATCCGGGCTGCCGGCCATGATCTCGGCGATCAGCACCTTGGCGCCGTCATGCTCCACATAGGCTTCGTCGAGCAGATCTCCATCGACCTTCTTCTTGCAGGCGGGATAGAAGATCTCCTCCTCGATGATGGTGTGGACCGTCAGCTCCATGCAGATCTGCTCGGCGAGCTTCTGCTTGCGATCGGCTCCCTGGGCCGACTCGAACTTGGCGAACAGGTCTTCGACCTTGCGGTGATCGGCTTTCAGCAGGGCAACGGCGTCGGGCTGGGTGTTGGGCACGGTGGTCTCCATGTTGGGTTGCGTTCTGCCCCAACAACGCCGGCTTGCCAAGACCGTTCCCTCAGCCAAATCGGCGCGGCGGCAGACCCTGATCCCACGGGTCATCCGGATACCGCGCGCCGCGCGTCTTCAGCATGGCATAGAGCCCGTCGTCCCATTCCGCCGTCGATGCACCGTTGCGGTTCCAGTCCATGACATAGAGCCGGTCGATGATGCGCCACTCGCCGTCGCGGCACTCGAAGCGGTCCAGATAGCGGCCACCGACAGTGCGCTGGATCGGCCCCGCCGGATCGTCCATATCCAGATACCCTGTGACGTAGGTCTCGCCGCGGGCGTGGACGCCGTCCGGCTCGATGACGATCCAGGCATTACCGATCTTCTGCTGGCTGCGGCGCATGTTGGCGCGCATGTTGTCGGTCATGAACGCGGCAAACTCCCAGGCATTGCCGTTGAAGGTGCCGTGGGTTTCCGTCGCGTCGGGCCAGTAGGCGGATTGCAGCACCTCGCGGTCACAGCGGTCGATGCCATGGCAATAGCGGCATAGCAGGTCATAGACGGCATCCTTGGCCAGCATCTCGTCGATCCGGCGGACGCGCTCCTCGTCAGTCATAAGGCCTCCATTCAGTGTGAAAGCACCTGGCGCAGGCAGTCGAGCTGGTGGGCGATGGCGCGGCGGCTGACCTTCGCCTCGGGCGCGATCAGGTCGAAGCCGTGCGGCGCGCCGGGGAAGACCGCCAGGTCGACGCGGATACCGGCGCCGATCAGCCGCCTGGCGTAGGCGATGTCCTCGTCGCGGAACAGGTCGAGGTCGCCGGTCATGATGTAGGCGGGCGGCAGGCCGGCCACGTCCTGCGCCCGGATCGCCGCGGCGTAGCAGGACGGCTCGCCGCCTTCCTCCACATACATCGACCACGCCCGCAGCGACACCTCGCGGGTCCAGCAATAGGCGGGCAGGTCGAAGTGGCCGGACGGCGTGTGATGCCGGTCGTCGATCATCGGATAAATCAGCATCTGGTAGAGCAGGGTGGGTCCTCCCCGGTCGCGGTTCATCAGCGCGGCGCCCGCCGCCACGCCGCCGCCGCCGCTGGGGCCGCCCAGGATGATGCGGGCCGGATCGATACCCAGCCGGTCCGCGTTGGCCGCCACCCACTCGATCACCGCGCAGGTATCCAGCACCGCGGCCGGCGAACGGTGCTCGGGCGCCATGCGGTAGTCCACCGACACCACCTTCATCAGCGGCGTGTAGCGGTAGACAAAGGGATCGTCGGCGGTGCCCATCACATAGCCGCCGCCATGCACCCAGATCATCACCGCGTCCGGAAATTCCACGCGGTCGGGGGTGTAAACGTAGATCGGAACATCCGGATTGCCGGCCAGCCCGGGCACGACCGCGGCTTCCTCGCGGCCGTCGAAGCCTGGCAGGATCAGGCGCCAGGCCACCAGCAGCTCGGCCCACCCGGCACGGGCGGCGGTCATGTCCGGCCCGATCATGGCGAGTTGCTCGCCCCGCTCGGGCGTGAAGTTCACCCGCACGTCGGGATCGATCATGTCCTCGATGGATGCCATGCCGTCTACTCTCCCCGCGCCAGCATTCCAGCCAGAGTAGCAGAATGAAGCCGCTCGGCCATCAGCGGACCTCGGCAGCGGACGTCGGCCGCATGGCGCGCCCGGGCGCCTTCCTCTACTATGGCCGGGACGATGAAGAGGGAGGATTCCAGGCTCCGCATGCTTGCCCGAAATTGCCGCTCGGCGATGCCGATCATGCTCTGCCTGCTGCTCGCCTCGGCCGCCCAGGCGGCGCCCGACGCACCGCGCGTCTTCAGCGACGCCTATAAGGGTCCGAAATTCGTACTGGATGGGGCAGCGGCCAAGCGCGGCGGCGAGATCTACGCGCGCACCTGCGCCGCCTGCCATGACAAGGGCCTCAACCGCGCGCCGCAGAAACGCATGCTTTCCCTGATGACGCCGGAATCCATCCACCGCGCGCTGACCGAGGGCGTCATGCGGGCGCAGGTCACCGGGCTGTCCGGTGCCGACAAGGTGGCGGTGGCCGAATTCCTTGCCGGCCGGAAGTTCGGCCAAGCTGACGCCGCCGGACCGCTGATGTGCGCCACCGGCGCCTCGCCGTTCGATTTCGCCGAGCCGCCGCCCTTCGCCGGCTGGGGGCTGACGCCCTCAAGCAGCCACGCCATCACCACCGAAGCCGCCGGCATCACGCGGAACAACGTGGGCAAGCTGACCCTGAAGTGGTCGCTGGCGTTTCCCAACGCCATCCGGGCCCGGTCGCAGCCGGCCATCGCCGGCGGCGCCATCTTCGTCGGCAGCCATGACGGCACGGTGTTCGCGCTCGACCGCGCCACCGGCTGCGCCCGCTGGGTGTTCCATGCCTCGGCCGAGGTGCGGACCGGCATCGTCGTCTCGCCGTGGGAGGCGGGCGACAAGGCCGCCAGACCGCTGGTCTATTTCGGCGACCTGATCGGAAACGTCTATGCCGTCGGCGCCCTCGATGGCCGGCGCATCTGGAAGACCCGGCCCGATCCCCATGCGAGCGCGACCATCACCGCCGCGCCGGTGCTGCACGGCGAATCCCTCTATGTACCCACGTCGTCGCTGGAAGAGGGCAGAAGCAGCGATCCGACCTATGAATGCTGCACCTTCCGCGGATCGCTCAACGCCTATGACGCGCGCACCGGCCAGCGGCAATGGCAGACCTTCATGACCGGCAAGCCCACCCACCAGGGCGTCAATGCCGTCGGCGCCAGGCGCTTCGGGCCGTCCGGCGTGGCGCTGTGGAACTCGCCGTCGGTCGACGAGAAGCGCGGCCGGCTCTACATCGCCACCGGCGACAATTATTCGTCGCCGACGACGGAGCTGAGCGACGCCGTCGTCGCCTTCGACATGACGACCGGCAGAATCGTCTGGTCATACCAGGCGCTGGAGGGCGATGCCTGGAACGGCGCCTGCGACAATATCGACAAGACCAACTGCCCCGAGGAGAACGGCCCGGACTACGATTTCGGCGCCGGTACGGTGCTGGCGAAGGCAAGCAACGGCCGGGACTACGTTCTGGCCGGCCAGAAGTCCGGTATCCTCTATGCCATCAATCCCGACACCGGCAAGCTGGCATGGGAAACCAGGG
>JBKJNE010000333.1:0-15298 GCA_046596015.1 Alphaproteobacteria bacterium | reverse complement strand
TCCTCCTCGCGGCAGCCCATCAGCCACACCTTGGTCCACATCCGCTCCCATTCGAGCTTCATGAACTCGGGCGAGATGTAGCGCTCCTTGGGGATGTAGTCCCCGCCCATGTTGGGCTCGGGCGCCTTCTCGATCGGCGTCTTGACGGCTTCCTGAACTCGGACGATCGCGACCATGTATTTCTCCTCGTGGCGGTCCACGGATTCGGCGCCAGTTTAAGCACGAATGATTTTTTAATGAACTGTTATCTTTCGCAGTTCGTGACAACATTGCGCGCCCCGCGCCCGAAGGCGTATCAATGCCTCGAACCGCCACTGACGGGGAGTACGTCATGACCGGCATCGAGATCGAACCGCTCGGCTCCGCCGCGGGCGCCCGCATCCACGGCGTCGACCTGTCGCGGCCCATGAGCGGCAACGTCTTCGGCCAGGTGCGCCAGGCGCTGCTCGACCATCTGGTGATCTTCTTCCCCGACCAGCGCCTGACCCCCGACCAGCACAAGGACTTCGGCCGCCGTTTCGGCACGCTCAACGTCCATCCGCATGTGAAGCCGCTGGACGGCCATCCCGAGGTGCTGAATATCGTCAAGGAGCCGGCCGACCGGTTCAACTTCGGCGGCGGCTGGCATTCGGACATGACCTTCCAGCAGGCGCCGGCGCTGGGCTCGATCCTGTACGCACGGGAAATCCCGGCACGGGGCGGCGACACCATGTGGGCCAACATGTACCTCGCCTACGACGCGCTCAGCAGCGGCATGAAGGCGATGCTCGACGGCCTGGTCGCCGTCCACACCGCCGAGGACATCTACGGCGCGAACGGTATCTACACCGACGACAGCCGCACCATGCAAACCATGGCCGCCGAGCAGGCGTCCGGCCGGGCCGAGCATCCGGTCGTGCGCACCCATCCGGAAACCGGCCGCAAGCTGTTGTTCGTCAACGAGGCGTTCACCACCAAGTTCAAGGGCATGAGCCGCACCGAAAGCCAGCCGCTGCTGGACTTCCTGTGCCGCCACGCCACCAGCGCGCCGTTCGTCTACCGCCACCGCTGGCGGCAGGACGAGGTCGGCTTCTGGGACAACCGCTGCACCCAGCACTACGCGCTCAACGACTACCAGGGCCAGCGCCGGGTGATGCACCGGGTGACGGTGGACGGGGATCGGCCGTATTAGCCTCAGCCGTCACCCCCTTCGGCTCGCTAGTGCGACAGCAGCACCGGCAGGAAGGGCGCCTTCAGCACCTCTCTCGTCACGCCGCCAAGCACGAGTTCCTGCAGGCGCGAGTGGCCGTAGGCGCCCATGACGATCAGGTCGGCGCCGTTGCGGCGCGCATAGGCCTCTATCGTCTCGTGGACGGTCAGCGTGCCCCTCGCAAGCTGGTGGTATCTGGCGCCGATGTCCAGCCGCTCGAGATGCCGCTCCAGCGCCTTGGCACTGGGGTGCCAGGACGCACCATCGTCCGCGACGTGCAACACCGTGACGTTCGCCGCCTGGCGCAGGATGGGCAGGGCGTCGGCGAAGGCCCTGGCCGCCTCGCGGCTGAAATCCCACGCGACGACCACGTTCGCCATGGCGCTTGCTGGCGCCGCCCGCGGCAGGACCAGCACCGGCCTGCCCGAGCCGAATATGATGCCTTCGACACAGTTGCGGGCGTAGGGATCGTCCTCGCCCAGCACGAACATGGTCAGGTCGTGCGACCGCGCGCGCCGCGCCAGCACGCCGGCGACCTCGCCGGCGGCGGCACGGACGATCTCGGAATCGCTTCCGACGCCCACCGCGGCGGCCTGCCGTGACAATCGACCCAGCAGATTTTCGGCGCGGGCGTGCTGGGCGTCCTCGGCGTCGCGGAACGCCTGGGACATGAACACCACCGCGTCGGCATACATGTAGACAGGCTGGGCGAAGTCGACCTCGACCACCAGGCCCGAAACAGCGCCGCCCAGACCGGCCGCCGTCGCGGCGACCTTCTCCAGGGTGGCGGCTTCATCCGCATCCGGCACGTTCATCAAAGGCACGAGAATGTCGCGAAACATGACAGGCCTCCTTGGTACGTCGCGCCAATCGTAGGGCACGGACCCGGCCTGTCATTGATCGGCGTCAACCGGCTCCAAGGCTCCGGATCCACGACAATCCGTCCTCGGTCACCCCCTTCGGCCGATACTCGCAGCCGATCCAGCCGTCATAGCCCAGATCGCGGATGGTGCCAAGGACGTGGGCCAGATCGAGTTCTCCCGTGTCCGGCTCGTGGCGGTCGGGAACGCCGGCGATCTGCATGTGGCGGATCACCGGCATCGTGGACCGGAGACCCACGGTGACGTCACCGTGGATGATCTGGCGGTGATAGATGTCGAACTGGAGGCGGACGCCGGCGACCGCCGCGATCACCTCCATCGCGTCGTCGAAGTCGGCGAGGAAATAGCCCGGCATGTCGCGGCGGTTGATCGGCTCGATCAGCGGCGTCACGCCATAAGGCTCGAATCGGCGCGCGGCATACTCCAGATTGGCGAGGTATGCCGCTTCCGCATCCGGCCCGCTCGCGACGCCGGACATGACATGGACCCGCGGGCAGCCCAGCGCGTCGGCGTAGCGTAGCGTGTCATCCACCGAGGCCCGGAATTCTGCCTCCCGCCCCGGCACGGCGGCGAGGCCCCGGTCGCCCTCCTTCCAGTCGCCCGGCGGCATGTTGAACAGCACCTGCTCCAGGCCGTTGTCCTTCAGCCGGGCGGCCAGCTCCTTCGGATCGTGCTCGTAGGGGAACAGGTATTCGACGCCGGCGAAGCCAGCCCTCGCCGCCCGCTCGAAGCGGTCGAGGAACGGCACCTCGCCGAACTGGAAGCTGAGATTAGCCGCCAGCCGGAACATCAGCCCCGCCCGATGAACGGCATCAGCGTCGCCATGATGGTGAGCGACGGCACGTTGGTGTCGAGCGGCAGGCTGTCCATGAACACGATGGCGCGCGCCACGTCGTCCACATGCATCAACTTCTCGGGCCGGGTCGAGCCGTCCGGCTGCAGCATGCCGATCGCCATCTGGCTGGTCAGGCCGGTCGCGGCGTTGCCGATGTCGATCTGACTGCAGGCGATGTTCCAGGCCCGCCCGTCCAGCGCCGTCGCCTTGGTCAGGCCGCTGACGCCGTGCTTGGTGGCCGCGTAGGGCGACGAGTGCGGCCGCGGCACATGGGCCGAGATCGAGCCGTTGTTGATGATCCGCCCGCCTTGCGGATCCTGCGCCTTCATGATCCGGAAGGCGTGCTGGGTGCACAGGAAGGTGCCGGTCAAATTGGCGCCGACCACGCGCATCCAGTCCTTGTAGCTGACCTCGTCGATGGACACCGGCACGGAACCGCCGCCCGCGTTGTTGAACAGCAGATCGAGCCGGCCGAATTTCTGCATCAGCCCGGCGAACACGGCCTCGACCGCGTCAGGTTCGGAGACGTCGCCTGGCAGCGCCAGCGTCCGCTTGCCGTCGGGGTCCTTCGCGGCGGCGGCTTCCTCCAGCTTCTCCCGCTTGCGGCCATTGAATGCCACCCTGTAACCGGCGCCCAGCAGCGCCCAGGCCGTCGCCCGGCCGATGCCGCTGCCCGCGCCGGTGACCAGCGCGACCTTACCCTCGCCCGCCACCTACTTCGCCCGGTAGCCGATATGCAGTTCCTCGAGGGCGTGGACGACGAAGTTGGGCTGGTGGCGGAAGTCGTTCCTGCCAGGAATGAACCACATGTCGTCGATGCGGTCGACGATGGCCTTGAAGCCCCAGTACAGTTCGCGCCGGGCGAGCGGCGCGCCCATGCAGTGATGCACGCCGCCGCCGAACGCCAGATGCGTCGCCGCGTTGGCGCGCTCCAGGTCCAGCGTGTCCGGATTGGGGAAATGCTCCTCGTCCCGGTTGCCGGCGGTGTAACGGACGTAGAGCACCGAGCCTTTGGGCACATGCGTCCCGGCCAGCTCGCAGTCCTTCTGGGCGATGCGGACCATGGTGTGCGCCGGCGATTCCAGCCGCAGCACCTCCTCGATGAAGGTGCGCATGTATTTGTCCGGCTCGGCCTTCAGCAGCGTCCAGGCGTCCGGATTCTCGATCAGCAGCTTGACGCCCGCCGACAGCGCGTTGGTGGTCGTCTCCGAGCCGCCGCCGAAGCCGTCGGACATGATCTCGGCGTGCAGTTCGTGGTCGTTCAGCGGCCGGCCCCATTCGGGAATGACCACGTTGACCAGGTCGGACAGCAGCGTGTCCTCCGGCTGCTTGCGCAGGCGCTCGAACACCGGCTGGAAGTAATGCTGCATCTCGACCTCCAGCTCGACGCTGCGCAGATCCTCTTCCTCGGTCTGCATGCGGCCGATGCGCTTGATCCAGGCGTCGGTCCAGCGCTTGATGTCCCACATGTCCTCGATGCGGCCGCCCATCTGCTTGATGATGACGATCAGCGGCAGCGGCACGGCGTAGGCCTTGACGAAGTCGCACTCGTTGCCGGCGGCGATGAACTCGTCGGCCAGCTTGTAGGCGGTCTCCTCGACGAACGGGTCCATCGCCTTGATGCGGCTGGCGCGGAACGCCTGCTCGAACAGGCCGCGCATCTGCTTGTGGTTGGGATCGTCGCGCCCCGCCAGCGTGCGCGCCGGCACCCAGCCCTTCTCCTCGAACTTGGCGATCATGCGCCGCATCTTGTCCTGCTGGATCGGCATGTCCTCCTGGCTCTTGGAGTTGGAGAAGTTGGCCGGGTCCATGATGACCTGGCGGATGACGTCGTAGCGCGACACTGCGAAGCCGCCCAGCTTTTCGTTCCACCACACCGGCGCCTGCTCGCGCAGCACCCTGTTGGCCATGTGCGGGCAATCGAGCACGTCCCGGTGCAGCAGGTCGACCTCCTCGGGCGACCGCGGCCTTACCGGATCTGAAATCAACGTGGTGCTCATGACGGCATCTCCCCTGAAGTTCTCCCGGGGCAGGCTAGCACAGCCCGGCCCGGGGACAACATCGGAAGTCACGTCCGCATGTAGCGGCGCGATACGGCGCCGGAAGGCTCAGGCGTCGTTGGCGCCGACGCCGTCGATGTAGCCCATCAGCGTCTTGTGCATGTGGCGGATGCGGCGCTCCTGGTGGGAAATCCACAGGCCCTCGAAGGCGGCCGAATGCATGCCCTTCTGGACGTGGGGCAGGTTCACCGAATCCTGGTCGAGGACGAGGCCCAGCGACCGCTCGCCATGCTTGACCCGCTCATGGTCCGGTAGCGGCGGGCGCTCCCTGCCCTTCGGCATCTGCTGGAACATGCGCACGTCGTAATACATCTTGTCCGGATCGCTCTCGTGCGGGCGCTGGCGGAAGAACAGCAGCGAGTCCGAATGCACGTTGAGCGTGATGTTGGGGAAGATGAAGTAGTGGTAGTCGTCCGAGAGCTGGTCGTCGTTCAGCCCGGAATAGTCGATACCGAATTTCGCCTGGTTGGCCCGCTTGTAGACCTGCACCGCGCGGCGGATGTCGGACACGTGGCCGGTAAACTGGTCCGGATCCATGCCGATGGCGCGCAGTTCCTCGGCGAGCGCCTCCGGCACCGCGGTCTGTTCGCCGACCCTCGGACTGTAGGTCTTGAACGGCACCAAGTAGCGGTTGTGCCGGTCATAGAGGTCGATCTGCACGTCGACGTCGTCGATGGTGTAGCAGAGCTCCGGATGGATGCCCTGGACATGGTAGACCTCGTTGAACGCGTCGACCGAGGTCTTCCAGTTGCAGTCCCATTCCACGGTCACGTCCATGGTCATGGCCAGGTTGTCGAAGTGGTACGGGTCGAGATGCTCCGGGATGACGCCGAGATAGTCGCGCAACGACTCCGCGTCCGGCTTGAGGTTGAACCAGACGAAAACGCCCCAGGTGTCGGTGCGGATCGGCTTCATGCTGAGCTTCTCCGGCGGACAGCCCTGGTGGAAGTCGCCTTCGTCGGGGACGAAGATCAGCTTGCCGGTCAGGTCGTACTCCCAGAAATGGTAGGCGCATTGCAGCGAGCGCGCGTTGCCGCAGGCGTCGAACTTCACCTTGTTGCCGCGGTGGTTGCAGAGGTTGTGAAGCGCACGGGCGACGCCATCCTCGCCGCGCACGATCAGCACCGACTCCTCGCCGATATCGGTGGTGATGTAGTCGCCGACGTCGGGGATTTCCTCCTCGCGGCAGCCGACGAGCCAGACCTTGGTCCACATGCGCTCCCACTCTAGTTTCATGAACTCGGGCGAGATATAGCGGCTGTGCGGGATCATCTCCGTGCCCAGCGCCGGCTCCGGCGCCTTGCCTGCCGGTGTGAGCACGCTTTCCTTGACCCTGACGATGGCGACCATGTGCTGTCTCCTTGCGATGGTGTTGGCATTTCATTCATGCGTGAAGAAAGCCGACGGCTCATTGATCCGGATCAATGGCGCGTTCGCTTGACACTGTCCCGGCCCGCTGATCGGATGACGGTCGTCGCAAACGCCGGGGAGGATCGCCATGGCCGATACGGAACAGCTCGCGCGCCGGGTGGCGTCGCTGGAGCGACGCCTGCTCGAGCTCCAGGACAAGGAGGAAATCCGCGCTCTCAAGGCCCGCTACTGCGAATATGTCGACGGCGGCTGGCCCGAGCATGGCGGCACCCATGGCGGCCCGGTGGCCGACCTGTTCGTCGAGGACGGCGTATGGGATGCGAGCCCGGGCATGCCGGCGGCCAAGGGCAAGGCGGCGATCCGGCAGCTTTTCATCGACCTGCGCGCCATCCCGTTCGCCTTCCACAACGCGATCTGCCCGGATATCAAGGTGTCCGGCGACGAGGCGACCGGCCACTGGCACTTCATCGGCTGCAGCGAGATGCCGGACGGCGCCGCGGCCTGGTTCCTCGGCACCTATGAGGAGCGCTATGTGCGCACGCCCGAGGGCTGGCGCTACCGGCTGATGAAGTATGTCGGCGTCCGGCAGGCGCCGCGCGCGCCGTGGGGCGCGCCGCCCGGCGACCGGCCGATGACCGAGGCCGTCGCCTACAGTGCCGGATGACCCGGTTCCTGCCTGACGAGTCGCTTCCGGCCTACGCCTACACGCCCGGGCGCAACCCTCATCCGGTCCGTGACAAGAACGGCCACAGCTACGGCGTCCACGCCCCCGCCCCGCCCGCGCCTGATCCCGACCGCTGGCGCGACAGCCATGACTATCTGCGCGGCATGGACCTGTTCAACGCCGGCTACTACTGGGAAGCGCACGAATCCTGGGAAGGCCTGTGGAACGCCTGCGGCCGGACCGGGCCGATCGCCACCCTGCTGCAGGCGCTGATCGCGCTGGCGGCGGCGGGCCTGAAGGTGCGCACCGGCAACGCGAAGGGCGCGGCGACGCATGCACGCCGGGCACAGCGGATGCTGTCTGATGTCATGGAAACCGCGCCCCGGTTGCTGGGCCTGGACCTGGCGGATCTGGCCGCGACAGCAGGCAGGCTGCCCTCGGCGCCACCGCCGGCCGCCGAGGGACAGGTGATGCCGCCCCTGGTGCTCAGGCCCGGCTGACGGCGCCGGCTAAGCGGCGGGTTCGGCCAGATGGTCCGCGTAGCCCTGCAGGAAAACCGGGTCGGCGAAGGTCATGCGGACGCGGACCGACTGGAACTTCCATCCCGCCTTCGTGCGCACATAGGTGTCGGTGTAGATGTTCGACAGGAACACCGGCGCGGGATTGGTGTCGGCGACAAATGCGAACAGCCCGGTGAAATTGCCCTTCGCCCGGTCGCCGTCGATCTCGATCACCGGGTTGAGCATATAGTGCATGGCGCATTTCCACTGGGTGGTCAGCTCCTTCATCATCGCCTCGATGGCCGCCGGGCCGATCGCCTCGCCCATCCCCACGTCGAACGACGCATCGTCGGCGAACAGCGCCGCGAACGCCTTCAGGTCGCCTGGCTGGCCGTCGATGATGTTGGCGCCGTAGGAGTATCTGTGCCTGAGAGTCTTGATGTCCTCGACATCCTTCAGGTGCCGCACCGTGGCTTCGAAATCGCTCATGACAATTCTCCTCATCTTCCCTGACCAAACGGTCAATATAAAGGGGATCGAACGCAAGCGATAGTTTGACGAGGCGCGGAACAAAGGCCCGCCGACCGGGTCGGCGATCATGAAGATGTAGTGCCAGTCGTCATCGCGCTGGGGCACGTAGGCCGCCGCGGTGACCACGTAGTTCAACTTGTCGTGACTGCGGCAGTACACTCCACTCCGTAATCGTAGGACTTGTGTGCCTGAAGTACGGTCATGGTTCATGTCCACAAGGGGTTGGAACAGACAGCTCCGATCTGACATCAAGAGAGTGGCGCGCATGTTCCCGCTTCCTGGAAACCTAACCGATCGCGGCGCCGGAAAGTTCCCCGGACCCGCGGCGTCAGCCCGGCGTTGAGGGAGCGAAAGGAGTCCGCCTTGAAGATCGCCACCTACAACGTCAACGGGGTGAATGGCCGCTTGCCGCGCCTGCTCGAATGGCTGGAGAAAGCCGCGCCCGACGTGGTCTGCCTGCAGGAGCTCAAGGCGCCCGGGGACCGCTTTCCCGAGGCCGCCATACGCGAGGCGGGCTATGGCTGCATCTGGCATGGCCAGGCCCGGTGGAACGGCGTCGCCATCCTGGCGCGCGACATGGATCCCATCGAGACCAGGCGCGGCCTGCCCGGCGACCCGAAAGACCTGAACAGCCGCTATATCGAGGCGGCGGTCGACGGCGTGCTGATCGGCGGCCTCTATCTGCCGAACGGCAATCCCATGCCCGGCCCGAAATTCGACTACAAGCTGGCCTGGATCGAGCGGCTGATCCGCTATGCGGCAGAACTGATCGCGCAGGACATGCCGGTGGTGCTGGCGGGCGATTTCAACATCATTCCGACCGACCGCGACGTGTACAAGCCCGAGCGCTGGCTCGACGATGCCCTGTTCTCGCCGGAAGCCAGGGAAGGATTCCGCCGCCTGCTCGACCAGGGCTGGGCCGACGCCGTCCGCACGCTCCATCCCGAGGAGACCATCTATACCTTCTGGGACTACTGGCGGAACGCGTTCGCCCGTGACGCTGGCATCCGAATCGATCATCTGCTGCTCAGCCCGAAGGCGGCGAAACGGTTGAAGGCGGCGGGCGTCGACCGGGAGGTACGCGGGCGGGACAAATCCAGCGATCATGCACCGGCGTGGATCGAACTGTCCGACAAGCCTGTGCGTCAGCGGGCTACTTAGGCCGCGGGTCAGTCAGGTCGGCGCCGTACTCCACCAGCGTTCCGGCCAGCCGCGCCTGTACGGCGTGCAGCAGTGTCCGCGCGGCGTTGCGCACCTCCTCCTGGACGGCGGCGTCCCTGTCCAGCGCCTCGTGGCTGGTCGCGTAGGGTTCGTAGTAGCCGATGTAGCGGTCGAGCTCCGCCCTGGCGCCGGCAGGCACCAACGCCATGGAACCAAGCCAGTCCGACAGCATCCGGCGCAGGTTCTCGGCACCTTCCACATCGCCATGAACGACAACGGAGAACACCCTTCCCGCCAGATGGCGCGGATAGTGCCAGCCGTCGAGCTCGAGCTGCTTTGCGTGCTTTGTCTTCTTGCCATCGGTGCTGGTCGGATCGGGATTGCCGCCATCGGCGCAGACCAGCCGGTCGATCATGAGCTTCAGCGGCGACGTCGACTGATACCAGTGGACCGGCGTGACGATCATCACGCCGTCGGCCCCGACCCACAGTGGATAAATGTCGTTCATCCAGTCCTGCGTCTGGCCAAGCGAGTGGTTCGGGTAACATGAGCAGGGCCAGTGGCACAGCGGCGCCGCTGTGGAAAAGCAGGCCTTACAGGGGTATATGTTGATGCCGTACTCGGACACCGTCCGGGAAAGGTCAAGGATATCGACGACCGCGCCGCCAGGTTCCAGGACGGCCTTGGCGATCTCCGTCAGCCGCCACGTCTTTGACATCTCGCCCGGGCAGGTGTTCTCGCTGCGCGGCGAGCCGTTGACGATCAGGATTCGCGGCGGCCTATCCTTCGTCTCAAAGCCGCCGCGTGCCTCATCGATCCGGCGGCGCGCCTCGACCCAATCGGCCGACAGGTCATACTCCGGATCGGCGTAGCCAGCGCCGGCCTTGCGGGTGAACGGCGCCTTGCGACCCTCGATATAGCCGTCCCATGCCACCTCCGCGATCTTATCCAGCTCGGCCCGCAAGGGGTCAAACGCCGGGTCTACATATTGTTGCATGTAGCGGCGCAGGAACTCGTCCCGCGTCAGTTCGACGCGGGGCATGCCCTTGCGCGGTTCCGTCTGGTCTGCCATGGCAGTGCCCTCCCTGGACGTGAACGGCGGATGTCTCTGCGCGTTCCCCCAGCGCGAAACCGAATTCATCCGGCAGGCGTTATGGATGGCATCAGGGGAATAAATGACCCAACCACAGCTTCTGGCCTTTGCCATCCTTGCCGCCATGATGGGCTTGTTCATCTGGGGGAGGCTCCGTTATGACCTCGTCGCCGTGCTGGCGCTGCTCGCCTCGGTGGCGGCGGGCACGGTCCCGGCCGACAAGGCGTTCCTCGGCTTCGCCGACGACATCGTCATCATCGTCGGCAGCGCGCTGGTGGTGAGCGCGGCGGTCGCCCGCTCGGGCATCGTCGAGACCGCTCTTGCCCGCGTCACGGCGCGCATTCCTCGCGTGCGGTGGCAGCTAACCGTGCTGGTCACGTCGGTGACGTTCCTGTCGGCGCTGGTCAAGAATATCGGCGCGCTCGCCATGCTGATCCCGGCGGCGCTGCGCATGGCCAAAAAGTCGGATGTCTCGCCGTCCGTGTTCCTGATGCCCATGTCGTTCGGTTCGCTGCTGGGCGGGCTGATCACGCTGGTCGGCACATCGCCCAACATCATCGTCTCGCGGGTGCGCGAGCAGATCGTCGGCGAACCTTTCGGCATGTTCGACTATGCGCCGGTCGGCCTCGGTCTGGCGCTGATCGGCATCGTCTTCCTGCGCTTCGGCTACCGCCTGTTGCCGCGCAACCGGCGTGCGTCACCGACCATGAGCGAGGCGGTCGATATAAAGGATTACGTCACCGAAGCGACGGCGGTGGAAGGTTCGTCGGCGATCGGCAAGCACCCCGGCGAGTTCGCGGCGTCTGTCGACGGCGAGGTGGAGGTGGCCGCCATCCTGCGCGCCGGCGGCTCGCGCGAGGCTTACGCGCCCATCGAGGAAGGCGACCGGCTGCAGCTCAAGGGTAGCCCGGAGGCGCTCGAGCGCGCCGTCGCCAAGGGTGGCCTGGCGCTGGTCGGCCACGACCGGAACGTTGACGCCAACAGCCGCGACGTCGGGGTGATCGAGGCGGTGGTGACGCCGGATTCGGTGCTGGCGGGACGCGGCGCCGGGCAGATCGAGCTGCATGAGCGCTACGGCGTCAACCTGCTGGCCATCTCGCGCTCCGGCGAGCGGCTGACCCGCAAGCTGAGCGAGACAAGGCTGCAGGCCGGCGATGTGATCGTGCTGCAGGGTCCGCTCGACATCCTGCCCGAACAGCTTCGCGGCCTGGGCTGCCTGCCGCTCGCCGAACGCACCCTGGCGCTGGGCAGCGTCCGGCGCGGCCTGCTGCCGCTGGCAATCCTCGCGCTGGCCATGGCGCTTACCGCCATGGGGGTGCTGCCCGTCGCCATCGCGTTTTTCGGCGCGGCGGCGCTGGTGATGCTGACCGGCGCGCTGCCGCCGCGCGAGGCCTACGACCATGTGGATTGGCCGATCCTGATCATGCTGGGCGCGCTGATCCCGGTCAGTGAGGCGCTGCAGACCACGGGCGCCACCGACCTGATCGCCAACTGGCTGTCGTCGACCGCCGCCGTCCTGCCCGCCTGGGGCGCGGTGGCACTGATCCTGGTGGCGGCCATGGCGGTGACGCCGTTCCTCAACAACGCCGCGACGGTGCTGGTGATGGCGGCTATCGCCGCCACCTTCGCGCAGGATATAGACCTGCGCCCGGAAGCCTTCCTGATGGCGGTCGCGGTCGGCGCCGGCTGCGACTTCCTCACGCCCATCGGCCACCAGTGCAACACGCTGGTGATGGGACCGGGCGGCTACAGGTTCGGCGACTATTTCCGGCTGGGCGCGCCCCTGTCCGTGCTGGTGGTGCTGGCCGGCGTGCCGCTGATCATCGCGGTTTGGCCGGTCTAGACTGGCTGGCTGAGGAAGCGCAGCAGGCTGCGGCTGGCCAGGAAGTAGTATCCGCCGCCGCGGGTCTTGACGAAGTTTTGCAGCGGCGCCAGGCGAACCGGCCCGTCGCGGGTCGGGATGGTGTAGCCGTTGCGGCCCTCCGCCCCGGATCCCAGCAGCGGGTCCTCCTCGCAGGACAGGCCGTGGAACGTCGGGCTGCCGAGCCAGGTCTGCTGGACGAATTCGAACTGCCGCTCCAGGTCGCCGTTAAGGCACATGAACAGCACCCCGGTCCTGCCGTCGCCCTCGTCGTAGACGCGGCCGACCCGCAGGATGCGGTGCCGGTTGGTGATGTCGACCTGTTCCTTGGAGCCCGGCGCCAGACTGTCACGCGGGTTGCCCCGCCGGATATGGGCGCCGAACGGACAGCGCAAGCCTTCCAGGTCCTCGGCGCCGTAGAGGAAGTCGTTGTCCGGCCGCGCCCCCCGTTGCCGCGCCGGGTCGCGGCCCTCGGGCAGCGCCGGCTGGGCGATGGGCGCCGTGCCGCCGGGCTGCGTCGGCGGGCGCACCGTGTCGTTGGTCAGGCTGGCGCGCGTACCCGGCTCGTAGGGATGGCGCACCAGCGACGTGCCGTCCTTCCAGCGTCCCACCAGCTTGGCGCCGATCATCTCGGCGCTGACCCGATAGGGCGGGCCGAGCCGCCGCGAGACGGCCCGGGCCTGCGCGTCGCAATACGCCTCGAAGGACGCCACGTCCTGCTCGAGTTGGCGGATCACGAGGAAACTGCCGTTGCCGCCGATCTCGCGGGGCGCGTTGGCGACGTTCCCCGCCGCCGGACCGGGCTTGGCGTTGACCGGGAGCAGGCCGTCCGGGTCGGCGATGGCGTCCATGGCCGGGCCAGGCGGCAGATTGCCGCGGTTGTCCGGGTAGCCAAGGATGAACTCGCCCGGCTCGACCATGTGGATCGGATCGGGCCGGCGCAGGCCACGATAGGTGCCGCGGATTACCGGCTGGGAGACGCCGTCGACGAAGCCGAACGGCTCCGTCCGCTCGCCCGGCTCCTTCGGCACCATTTTCAGCGGGATGGTGCGGACGTGGGCGTGGCCATGCCGGGCGACCGCCTCCAGCACCGCCGCGCAGGCCACCTCGACGGCGTCGGCGCCCGGGCCATAGAGCAGCGCCGATACATGCGGCGCGGCGTGTCCGCCCCATTTCCACTGTTCCGGCGCGTTCTCGCCCGTGTCTCCCAGGATGCGCGACCGGGGTCCTGCGGCCATGCCCTGCAGGAACGCCGGCGGAAAGCTGTCGAGCGCCTGCCGCGGCAAGCCCAGGATGCCCAGACCCTCCGGGCTCAGTCCCAGGGTCAGCACGCAGTCGTTCGCGAACCGCCTGCCGTCGTTGAACGCCACCCGGGCCAGCACCTCGGCGAGCCAGGCCCGCGCCGCCGCCTGTCCGCCGGTGAAATCGAGCAGCAGGCAGGCGCCGTGCGGCAGGAAGCCGAGCCCGCCGAGCACAAGGCTCTGGATCTCGTCGCTGCGCAGCTTGTCGTCGGGCCGCGAGGCCGAGCCGAACAGGGCCAGCCAGTCGCGCGCCTCGTCCTCGGTCTGCGCGATGGCCAGCCCGCGCCTGATCTGGGCGTTGGTGCGGATGTTGCCGGTGGTGAGCGTCGGATAGCCGCTGTACCAGAACGGCGTCGCGGCCATGCTGCGCCTGGCATAGCGCTTGAAGCGCTCGCCATCGGTCGCGCCCTTCTCGATCAGGTTCTGGCTGTAGGGGAAACCCACCGTATTCGACCAGATCGAGGTCAGGCCGGTATGCGCGCGGGTGATGAAGTCCTCCAGATAGCTCTCCCAGCTGCCGCCGTAGTTGGAGAAGAACAGCAGCCGGTCGGTGCCAGGGAGCGACACCCAGCGCGCGAAATGGATGGTGCCGATGCCGCTGAGGAAGCCCGGCCGGTAGAGCTTCGAGGCAAGCTGGCCGACGATCCAGAACGCCAGGCGGATGGTGATCTGGCGCACCGGGCCTGGCTTGCGCGCGGTGATCGAGACCATGTGGTTCTGGGCGCCGAAATTCTCGCGGGCGGCGATCTCGTCGATGGTCGCCGGATCGGGGGCGCGCTGGTCGATGTAATCCGTCTCCTCCTGCCGCCGCAGCCGGACGTAGATGAAACCGATGATCGCGACGGCCAGCAGCAGGTCGAGCAGCAGAAAGCCGGCGGCGTGGCCGAGGTCGGCGAGCACGGCCAGCCCGATCCGCCACCACGGTCCTGCCGGCCACGGCTGATGCGACCACCAGACGCCGACGGCCAGGATGATCACGGCCGGCAGCGCGAGTGGCCAGAGGAAGTTGCACGCGAATCCCGGGATCAGCTTCAGCACCAGGCTGATGGTGGACGGCTTGACGGGCTCCGGCACCGGTGCCGGCGGAACGCCGAGCGCCCAGGCCAGGTCGGGATCGGCCGCCACCTGTCCCCGGACCGCCGCAAGACGGGCCAGCGCCGCCATCCCCGCACCCTGCCCGCCCAGCGCTTCGGTGGCGAAGCGGGCGAGCCGTTCTTCGCGCAGGATGCGGTCCTTTGACTGGCCGGGCGCGCCGCAGAACACCACGCCGGGGTGATCGAAATAGCCGGCGCCGACCTCGACCCGGTGGCGGCGCATGAACTGGAGCAGATCGGTGGCATCGAGTCCGAAGATGGCGGACAACTCCGGCTCCAGCGCGCCGGCCAGCGCGGCGATGCCGTCGTCGACCGTGCCGTCCGTCGAGAACTCGATGATGGCGAATCCCTTGGCGTCCACCGCCAGCGCATGGCCGCTGACGAAGTGGATCGCGGTTGCGTCAAGGCTGGCGCGCGCGGCCGGCGCGCAGGGATTGCCCAGCGCGCGCAGGGCAAGCACCGCGGCGTCCACCGACCCGGCGTCGATCGGCGCGATGATGGTGCCGAGGGACTGGACGCTCATCGGCCGTCCTCCCAGGTGATTGGCAGCACGTCGGGGAACGGTCCCGCCCACCGGATGCGGCCGGCCTTGAACGGCCCGCGCTTCAGGATGGCGCCGACCAAAGCGGGGATCTGGATGGCGTTGACCGACCGGCCGCCGCACGGATGCAGGCCGCCGCCGAAATGCAGATAGGCGCCCGCATGCCGGTCCGGCAGCGAACGGCGCGGAGCGGGGAAGGCGCCCGGATCGTTCATG
>JBKJNE010000293.1:0-7082 GCA_046596015.1 Alphaproteobacteria bacterium | reverse complement strand
GCATGGCGAGTTTCTCGACCGCGTCCTTGGGCAGCATGTCCATGGTGATTAGCCCGCGGGCAATCAGCACGTCGATCAGATCCTCGAGGACCCGGATGAAATCCTTGTCCTGCTCGTTCATGATCTTGTCGATAATCGGTGAACTCATGATTAGCCCCGCGCCTGGATGCCCGGATCCGCTCGCCCCCATGAACGTGGAGACCCGGCCAGTGTACAATAAAGTTGGCAGTATCCGGATACCCATTTTAGGCTACCGAAGCAACGCGCCAGATGTTAAGTTTTGTAAACAAGAATCTGGCGCGAAAGCATTCTTTCCATTGTCCTTGACGGCAGGGGCTCGGGTTGTCGGAGACTCAACTCTGACCTGCGTCTGCGAGGCGAAGTAATGAATTCATTTCAAATTACCTGTGTATTTGAAATTTACCCGGCCGCCATCGGAACCTACATGTTCCATAACGCGTTTCCATCGGCATCAACGACCTGGAGAGATACCGTGCTGTACACCGTCGGTTACCGGATCAACGAGGCGTCCGAGCACGTGACCCTCGAGGCCGAGGACGCGCTGGAAGCCGCCAAGTTCGTGAAGTCCGAGCATCCGGAAGCGTCGATCACCTACTCGCGCGCCGCCAACCACGAGGAACGCGGCGGCGAGGACATCGCGACCTCCGGTCCGTGAACGGTGCGGCCGCAAGCCAGGCTTGCAGCCTGCGCGAGACAGGAGCGCAGTGCGCACCGTGCGCCATTCCAGCCGTTTGCCTCAGCGCACCAAAAACCCCGCCAGATTGCTCCGGCGGGGCTGATTTGAGCGCCGCGATATCCGCCGGCCGGTTTTACCAGACGTGGACGATGCGCCGGCTGCTGCGTTCGACGACCGTCGGCGTGTTGTTGATGATGGTGTAGCTGTACCGGTCGGGATCCTGCACCTTCATGGTCTCCGGCAGCGGATAGACCGCGACCGTGCCGGGCAGAACCACGCCGATTTCCGCCTTCAGGGCGGGATCGCTGATCGGCGCATAGTTCCTGGTGGTCGAATATTCCTTGATCACGGTCCCGTCATCCGCGGTCCAGGTGGTCGTGGTTGTCGTCGTCGTTTCAGCAGTTGTCGTCGTCGTTTCAGCAAAGGCAACGCCGGCGCTCAGCAGCGCGGACGCGGCAGCAATCGAGAAAAGGAACTTCCTCATCATGGACTCCATCTTGCCGGATAAGTGGATTGTTCCCTAGACGGCGGAGCGGCAACGCCGATTGAGATCGCGACCTGAACGAATGGCGCGCTCTGGAAGTTCCATGCCTGGTGCCGGCGCGGTTCGCTCGCATGCCGGAGCGGAAGGCGGCCTGTCCTAGATGCGCATGCTGCCAAGCGATCCCAGCAGGCCGAAAGCCTGCAGCAGCCAAATCACGACGCCGATGACCACGACGACGTTCAGGATCTTTTTGATTTTCCCGTCCATCGGAATGTAGGCGTTGATGAGCCAGAGCAGAATGCCGACGACGACCAGTACGATGACCACATGCAGCAGGGACATGTCTTCTCCTGTTTGAGCGATGCGCCGGTGAACGGGACTCTTCCTGAATCGGCGGAGCGGCAGCACCGATACGTGTCTCAGCCTGAACGTAACGGGTGTGCCGGATGTTCCCTCGACGCTGACCACGCAGCGATAACAGGAAAAAGCGCGCTTCGTCGGCGCTGGCGACTTGTCAGGGATGGCGGTTTTCGTGGTGAGCCCGTCGGGATTCGAACCCGAGACCCTCTGATTAAAAGTCAGATGCTCTACCAGCTGAGCTACGGGCTCCCGAAAACGCGCGGACCATACGGTTGGCGAGGGTGACGGTCAATCCCCGTCAACGGCTGGGGATTTTTTAATAAACAAGCGTTTAAAATAAACTATTGTGTCCACGTCCGCCCTCGCATAGGGTTTACCGGTCTTTTGGGGAGCACGCGGCCGTCGGGCCGTGCCGCCGTATGTGGAGAACCGAACCATGAAGCAGTTGCAGGACAAGGTCGCCATCGTGACCGGCGCGGGCCGGGGCATCGGCCGCGCCATCGCCATGGCCTACGCCGCCGAAGGCGCCAAGGTCGCGGTGGTGTCGCGCACGCCGTCGACGGTCGAGGCGGTCGCCAAGGAGATCGAGGACGCCGGCGGCACCGCCATCGGCGTCGCGTGCGACGTGGGCCAGCGCGACCAGGTGTTCGCGGCAGTCGAGCGCACGGCCAGGGAGTTCGGCACCGTCCACATCCTGGTGAACAACGCACAAGGCTTCGGCACCGAGGAGTCGCCGCGTGCGTCGACGGTGTACATGGCCATGGAGGACACCGACGAGAATGAGTGGGAGTACACCTTCCGCACCGGCGCAACCGCTTCGCTGTGGTTCATGAAGGCGGTGTTCCCGTACATGAAGGCCCAGCACTACGGCAAGATCATCAACTTCGCCTCGAGCTCGGGCCAGATGGGGTTCCCGGGCAACACCTGCTACAACGCCACGAAAGAGGCGATCCGCGCCCTGACGCGGACGGCGGCCAATGAGTGGGGCCAGTACGGCATCACCGTCAACACCATCAACCCGGCGCTGGAAACCCGCGCGTTCGACGCGTGGAAGACCGCCCGCCCCGAATTCGTCGAGGCGCTGAAGGAAAAGATCCCGATGCGGCGGCTCGGAGATCCGGACAAGGACGCCGGCCCGATCGCCGTGTTCCTCGCCAGCCCCGGCTCCGACTACATGACCGGCAGCACCTTCATGCTCGAAGGCGGCATGCACACTTTACCGTAAGCCCTGGACCGTAAGCTCCGGGCCGTAAGCACTGGCCCGCAATTCAAGTGACGGCAATCGCAAGATTCCCGTTCATGCTGCTTGCGAAAGGTTCCGGCTGCGCAATATTCCCATTATCGCCGATCATGGCGACTTGGGAGAGATAGATATGATCATCCGCACTCTCGCGACGGCGTCGCTTGCCGTCATGCTGATGTCGTCGGCAGCCTACGCGGCTTCCGACTACCTGCTGGAACTGGGCGACGTGAAGGGCGAGTCCAAGACAAAGTTCGGCGGCGGCGGTGGCGGCGGCAGTGGCGGCCAGATCGAGGTCCAGTCGTTCTCGTGGGGCGCCAGCAACCCGACCAGCGTCGGCTCCAGCGGTATGAGCGCCGGCAAGGTGGCCGCAGGCCCGCCGGCGCCGCCGCCCGCCGGTCCGGGTAAGGTCGTCGTGACCACCTCGGGCGCCACCGCCAAATGCGCCACGGGCAAGCACTTCGCGAACGCGGTGCTCACCGCCAGGACCGGCAAATACACCCTTGAGGACGTGACCGTGACCGCCTGCGACGTGCATGGCGATCCGCACGTGCAGGAGATGAGCTACGGCAAGGTCTCCTACAGCGACCTGTCCATCATGTCGTCGCCGCCGCCGAAGAAGGGCGCCCACTAACCACCTCGCGGGCAACCGCTGCCGGCCGCAAGATCATTGCGGCCGGCCCCTCTTGCTGGTTTGATCGGGCAAAGGGGAGGAAACAATGACCGTTATTCCGTGGGGCGCGTTCGCGCTGATCCTCGGCCTCGCGCTGATCATGGTGGGGCTGGGCATCGTCTATGGCTACGCCAAAGGGGCGTGGGAATACGCGCCGGGCGCGAAGATCCTGAAGAACTTCATGCTGGCCGCCTATGCCTGCCTGGCTGGCGGCGCAGCGCTGATCGTCGCCGGCACGCTGACCGGCGGCATGCCGGACGCGGTGGCCGGGCGCGCGGTGCCGGTCTGCCTCTATTACGGCATGGCGCTGGGTCTGCTGCTGGTGATTCTGACCTACAACGTGCTGCATCACCGGGTGCGGATCATGACCGCGCCGGGCTCGCAGGGCGAGGACGACAAGTCGCAGCGGGTCACCCGCGTGCACACCAACTTCACGGAATATGTGCCGACGGGGCTCGCGCTGCTGGTGATGGTGGAACTATCGGGCGCGCCGGCGATCATGGTGCATTTCGGCGGCGGGCTGCTGGTGCTGGCCCGCTACCTGCACGCCTATGGCTACACCCGCCACCCCATGGCCAGCTTCGGCCGCATCGTCGGCATCCAGTCGACGATCCTGGCGATCAGCTTCATGGTGGCGACGGCGTTCTACTACCTGGTGCTGTGCAGGGTGTTCTAGATCATCCCGTTTTCACGTGAGTTCACGTGAAAACGGGCAAGATGATCGATTCTAAAGTGCTAAAGCAGCTTATCTGCGTTCGAGTGAACGCAGGCTGCTTTAGGCCCGTTCCCGCGTCTTATAGAACTTCACCTTGGGCCATTCCTCCATGGTCCGGTTCAACTCCCACATGTTGCGGGCGAGCAGGACCGGCGCGCCGTCGCGGTCCTCGGCCAGCACCGAGCGGCGCTCGTCGAGGAACTTCTTGAGCTCGACGGGATCGTCGCTGTCGATCCAGCGGGCGGTCTCGAACGGCGCAGGCTCGAAGCCGATGGCGACCTTGTATTCGGTGGCGACGCGCGAGGCCATGACGTCGAGCTGAAGCTGGCCGACCACGCCGACGATCCAGCTCGAGCCCAGCAGGGGGCGGAACGCCTGCACCACGCCTTCTTCAGACAGATCCTCAAGAGCGCTGCGCAACTGCTTGGAACGGCTTGGGTCCTCCAGCCTAACACGTCGCAGGATTTCGGGCGCGAAGCTGGGAATGCCGGTGAACTTGACGTCGTCGCCCTCGACCAGCGCGTCGCCCACGCGCAGCGTGCCGTGGTTGGGCACGCCGATGATGTCGCCGGGGAAGGCTTCTTCGGCCAGCTCGCGTTCCTGGGCGAAGAAGAAGATCGGGTTGGCGATGGCGAGCGGTTTGCCGCTGCGCACCTGCCTCAGCTTCATGCCGCGCTTGAAATTGCCCGATACCAGGCGAACGAAGGCAATACGGTCGCGGTGGTTGGGGTCCATGTTGGCCTGGACCTTGAACACGAAGCCGGTCACCCGGCTCTCGGACGGATCGACCGGCGCCGGCTCGGCCGGCTGGGGCTGCGGCGGCGGCGCGAACGCCTCCAGCGCGTCGAGCAGCCGGTCGACGCCGTAATCCTTCAGCGCGCTGCCGAAATAGACCGGCGTCAGATGGCCTCCGCGGTAAGCCTCGACGTCGAATTCCGGATAGGCGACCTGCGCCAGCTCGGCCATCTCGCGGAACGGCTCCAGCACGTCCGCCGGCACGCGCGCCGCCAGCTCCGGTCCGGTGGGCGAGGGCGCATCGACGGCCAGATCGTACTTGCCGTCGCGGCCCGCCGACGACGTCAGGTGCTGACCGGCGCGCAGGTCGTAGAGGCCGTGAAACGCGCTGCCCGAGCCGATCGGCAGGGTCATCGGGCAGACATCGAGGGCGAGGGTGCTCTCGATCTCGTCGAGCAGCTCGAACGGATCGCGGGCCTCCCGATCCACCTTGTTGATGAAGGTGATGATCGGGATGTCGCGCAGGCGGCACACCTCGAACAGCTTCCGCGTCTGGGCCTCGATGCCCTTGGCCGCGTCGATCACCATGATCGCCGAATCCACGGCGGTCAGCGTGCGGTAGGTATCCTCGGAAAAATCCTGGTGGCCCGGCGTGTCGAGCAGGTTGAAGGTGATGCCGCCGCGCTCGAAGGTCATCACCGAGCTGGTGATCGAGATGCCGCGGGCGCGCTCGATCTCCATCCAGTCCGACTGGGTGCGACGCCGCTCGCCGCGGGCGCGCACGTTGCCGGCAAGCCGGATCGCGCCGCCGAACAGCAGCAGCTTTTCGGTCAGCGTGGTCTTGCCCGCGTCCGGGTGGGAAATGATCGCGAAGGTCCGCCGCGAGGCATAAGGGGCAGAGCTTTTCCGCTCCCGCGCCGCGGCGGCCGTGCTGGAATCCGTCATCGGTCTCGCAACGCCGTTTGGGTCGGGCGGACATATAGGGCCGCGGGCAATGCAATGCCACGCTAATGTTGACCTGACTCGGCGGGACTGGTGTGCTTTAGTGATGGTCTTCCCTGGCCATGACGATGGACGCCTCCGTGAAGCAGACCGATCCCCTTGCAAACCTTGCCGTATCGCGCCGCCGGCTGCTGCAGGTCGGCGCCGGGCTGACGGCGGCGGGCCTGATCGGCTTTCCCTCCGTGGCATGGGCGAAGCGGCTGCGGCTCACCATCGTCACCGGCAGCACGGGCGGCGTGTTCTATCCCTATGGCGGCGGCCTGGCGAAGGTGCTGACCGAAAAGGGGAAGGACATCCAGGCGACAGCCCAGGTCACCGGCGGCTCGGTCGACAACCTCAAGCTGCTGGGCGAGGAGGCGGATATCGGCTTCTCGACCATCGATTCCGCCTTTGACGCCATGAAGGGTGTCGGCGCCTACAAGGACGTGGGCGCGCTCGATACCAAAGTGCTGGCGGTGCTCTACGACAGCTTCATGCATGTGATCGTCAATGCCTCGTCCGGCATCACCGGCGTGGCGGGCCTGAAGGGCAAGCGCGTCTCGGTCGGCTCGGCCGGCTCGTCCACCGAATCTATCGCCGACCGGGTGCTGGCGGCGGCCGGGCTCAACCCGATGAAGGATGTGATCCGCGACAATCTCAGCGTCGCCGAATCCGTCGGCGCGCTGAAGGACGGCAAGATCGCCGGCATGTTCTGGATCGGCGGCATCCCGACCTCGGCGGTCAAGGACCTCGCGGCCAGCGGCCAGCCGGCGCTCGCCTTCATGCCGACCGGCAGGGAACTAGCGGTGATGGAGAAGAAATGGCCCGGCCTCTACCGTCCCATGACGCTGCCGGCCAATGCCTATGAAGCGCAGGCCAAGCCGGTCGCGGGCCTTGGCGTATCCAACGTGCTGGTGGTCTCGGGCGAGTTGGCCGACGAGACCGTCACGCGGGTGCTGACCACCATGTTCGGCAATCTGGCCGAGGTGCGGAAGATCCATCCCGAGGCGCGCAAGCTCACATTGGCCGGCGCCGCGGCGAAGACCCCCGTGCCGTTCCACCCGGCGGCAGTGACGTTCTATCGCGCCAGGGGCGCCATGAAGTGACCAGTCCCGCCGCGCGGGACGACGCCGTCCCGCTTTCCGCAGAAGAGCTGGAGCGGCTCTCCCACGACGAGGACCCGGGCGATGTCCATGG
>JBKJNE010000066.1:0-2663 GCA_046596015.1 Alphaproteobacteria bacterium | reverse complement strand
GAGATGGAGGTGGCGAGCAGCCCGTAGAGATAGAAGTCGTACCACTCGAAGACGGTGCCCAGCGACGAGGCGGCGATGACGAGCTTGTCGTCACGAGCCACTTCGTCCTGTTTGCCTTGGCTGTCGCCGGTGGTCACAACCGTGGACTTCTGCGTTGGTATGCCTAAAGCGCCGGATAGTCGGTGTAACCGCCGGGGCCGGCCGCGTAGAAGGTCTTGAAGTCGGGCTCGTTGAGCTCGGCGTTCTCGGCGAAGCGCCGGGGCAGGTCGGGGTTGGAGATGAACAACTGGCCGAAAGCGATGGCGTCGGCCTCGCCGGCGGCGAGGGCCTGCTCGGCGGCCTCCCGGGTGAAGCGTTCGTTGGCGATGTAGACGCCGCCGAACTGTTTCTTGAGCTGCGGGCCGATGCGGTCCTCGCCGACATATTCGCGGACGCAGAGGTAGCCGAGGCCCCGCCTGCCGAGTTCGGTCGCCACATGGCCGAAGGTGGCGGCGGGGTTCTCGTCGCCCATGGAATGGGCGTCGCCGCGCGGGGCAAGGTGCATGCCGACCCGGTCGGCGCCCCAGACGCCGGCGACGGCGTCGGCCACTTCCAGCATCAGGCGGGCGCGGTTCTCGATGGAGCCGCCATATTGGTCGTTGCGCTGGTTGGAGGCGGTCTGAAGGAACTGGTCGACCAGGTAGCCATTGGCGCCATGGATCTCGACGCCGTCGAAGCCGGCGCGCAGGGCGTTACGGGCGCCGTTGCTGAAGGCCTCGACGATGCCGCCGATCTCGCCGGTCGCCAGCGCGCGTGGCGTGGGGAAGGCGGCCTTGGGCCGAACGTGGCTGACATGGCCTTCGGCGGCGATGGCGGTCGGTGCGATGGGTTCGTCGCCGTTGAGGAACATGGGGTGGGAGATGCGGCCGACATGCCAGAGTTGCATGGCAATGCGGCCGCCGGCGTCATGGACGGCGTCGACGATGCGCTTCCAGCCGTCGACCTGATCGTCGGACCAGATGCCAGGCGTGTCGGCATAGCCGACGCCCATGGGTTCGACCGAGGTCGCCTCGGTGAGGATCAGGCCGGCGGAGGCGCGCTGGACGTAGTAGTCGCGCATCAGGTCGTTGGGGATGCGGCTGGAGCCGGCGCGGGCGCGGGTTAGCGGCGCCATGATGATGCGGTTGGGCAGGCGGAGGGGACCGATGTCGATGGGATCGAGAAGCGTGGGCATGCGGTATGGGCCTTCACAGAATTTGCGTGTCGCCGACACGTTAATGGGCCTGCCGGGGATGGCAAGCGTGCCGTTTCGCTGCCCGTGCGTGCGTCAGCGGTCAGAGCGGGGATTTGGCGCCGGCCTTGTCGAACATGATACTCTCGCGTTCGGCGGCGGCGGCCAGGTAGGCGAGGATGCTGCCGTTGAGCGCCTGGAAGCGGGTTTCGCCCAAAGCCTGGCGGTTTTCGTGGAGGGCGGTGACAGTCTGTTCCAGGACGGCCTTGAGGCGCTGGTTGGTGCCGTCGAGTTCCTCGACGCTCGGGTAGCCGGCGGGCGGCCGGGTGACATCGAGGACGAGCGAGATGCCGATGGCGGCTTCGGGCAGCGGCTCGGACAGGTCGGCGCGCAGCCGGCCGAGCAGGGCGCGCATGTCGGCGTTGTCCTGATGGAGGATGCGGCCCTCGTGGACGACGCGCTCCTCGAGATGGGCGAGCAGGATGAGGCAGCTGCGGATCGAACTGGCGGTCCAGGTGGCGGTGGCCAGCTCGGGCAGCACGTCATGCTCAAGGGTGCGGGCGATGCCGGCGATGAGGTCGCGGGAGGACGGGATCATTTCTTGATCTCCCTGGTCATTTCTCTTGGCCGAATTTTGCGTAGGTGCTGACCTGATCGCCGGCGATGTCGCGCCAGGCATCGACCAGATCGCGGCCGATGCAGCCCGCCAGCTTGCGTTCGTAGGCCCTGACGCTGATGAGGCCGAAGGCGGGGCGGTTGAGGCGGGTGTTGCCGCGGAACCAGCCGCCGAGCATATAGACGTTGAGGCAGCACAGCGCCTTGAACATGATCCAGAACATGGAGAAGGCGAGGCGGTGGGGCGAGACCTCGTGGCCGACGCATTGCTCGTAGTGGCGGATGGCGTCGCCGAAATCGTCGAGCGCCAGCGTACCCTGGGAGAAGGCGAGGTCGAGGGCGCCGTCGCCGAGCGAGGCCAGCTCCCAGTCGCTCATGGCGACGATCCGGCCGTTCTGCCAGATCTCCTCGCCGACGCCGTTGTTGCCCTTGACCAACGAAACCATGGGCGTGTCGGTAGGGATGTTCTCCTCGAGCCAGTAGAGCACCTCGGTGATCAGCGGGAAGGGCTCGCTGCGGCCGGCGATCCACAGCGTCTTCCAGATGTCGAACTCCTTGCGGAATGCGTCGGCCGGGGTGGCGGGCGCGTCGATGAAATCGCCGAAGCCATGGGCCTTCCAGTCCAGGCGGTGGAGCGCGGCCAGCTTCTCGACATGCTCGAAAACGACGGCGCGGCGCAGGCGCTGGCCTTCGGCGGTCGGGTCGGTGAGGCCGGCGATGTGGGTGCTGCCGTCGACCAGGCGGCGCACCATGTGCGGGCGGCCTTGCGCGAAGTCGATGCCGTCGGCGTACCAGAGCGGCTCGGCGACCGGGATCTCGGATTTCCAGAGGCGTTCGT
>JBKJNE010000289.1:0-2705 GCA_046596015.1 Alphaproteobacteria bacterium | reverse complement strand
CGCCCAGCGCCGGGATCCTGTCGTCATCCCCAACCTGCTGCTGGCGATTCCAACTCTTGCCGTGCTCTCTATCGCGGCAGATGGGGGCGCCCTTGCATTTTCCATAACCTATCTCTGTGTGGCGGTAGCTTTCCTGCTGCTCTACGGGTATTTCTTCAGACCCATGCTGCGCAGCATGCGGAACGCGGGATAGGCCGTTACGCCCTTCGGCGGCTGACTTCCCTCCGCATCACGGCTCCCAACGGCGTCGACAATGCGAAAGCCGCCAGCAGCGCTGCCAGCCGGGCGATCACCCACCACCAGACCGTCTCCCGGATAAGCCAGAACGTGAATTCGGCGGCGGCCGGCAGGATGACGTTGGCCATCGCGGGCTGCAGCGCCGTCGCCTGGTGGTGGAAGAACTCCTCCCACATCACGAACAGCACGCCGGCGATCAGCAGGATACGCGACCGTCGGCGATCGGCATCGGCCCGCGCCAGGGCGACCAGGCCGGGCAGTGTCATCAACAGGAATATGGCCCGATAGGCGATGTTCTGGGCGGCGAAGAAGCAGCCGACGATCAGCGCCGCGCCCGCGACCAGGAAGGCGGCCTGTGCCGGCGTCAACGCGGGCCAGCGCTCCACGTCGTGGCGCACGTTGCGCCACGCGATCACGGCGGCGATCAGGATCAGCGCGCCCAGCATGACCTGGGCCGCGACCGGAAACGGCATCCGCAGCACCTCTTCCCAGGGCACGCCGGGCGGCGCCATCGGCAGCACGATCAGGCCCAGCGGCAGGTTCATGGCGCCGAACATGTCGGTGTAGGGCGATCCCACCGGCAGCAGCTTCACCGCTTCGGCCGCGCCGCCGCCCGACGGAAACAGCAGCACGGCGGCGGCGATGGCGGCGGCTGCACCGGTCGCCGCGACAATTTTCGGGTGTTCGCGCAACGCCAGCAGCAGCAGCACCGCCGGGTAGAACTTCAGGATCGCCGCCAGGATGAACACGCCGTATCCCGCATGGCGCCAGCCGTCGCGGCGCACGGCCAGGCACACGCCCAGCATCGCCAGCAGGAAGACGACGATGTCCAGGTTCGCCCGCTCGACGGCGAACACCGTCGCCGCCGACAGCACCGCCAGGACCCGCGCGCCGACCTCGCCCCAGGACCGGCAGGGCGGCAGCGCCGACAGCGACAGCAGGAAGGCGATGACCAGCGGGAACCCGAAGGCGAGGCGGTCATCGGGGCCGATACCGAGCGGCGCCGCGTGCAGCAGCAGCGGCGAATAGCTGTACCAGCCGCCGTTCATGCAGGGCGTCGGGTTCCAGACGTCGAACCCCTGGCCCCAGCACTCGATGGCGCGCAGCACGGATTCCGTGTCGAGGAACGGTCGCGCGAAGGGCAGGATGCCCCATCCCTTCAGCAGCCGGAAGTAGAGGTCCTGGTCGCCGGACCGGAACAGCGCGGCCATGGCGGCGAACACCAGCAATCCCACCGCGCTGGGACCGAAACGGAAGGCCAGGGCCTTCAGGCGCCCTGCTTCGCGCGGCTCGGCCCGGGCCGCGATCATTTCCGGCAATAGGCGCCGATCCGCTCGGCGATATGGTCGATGTGGGCGTCGCTCAGCCCCGGATAGACGCCCACCCAGAAGGTGTCGTTCATCACCCGGTCGCTGGCGGTCAGGTCGCCGACCACGCGGAAGTCGCGTCCGATCATGTAGGGCTGGCGGGTCAGGTTGCCGCCGAACAGGTTGCGCGTGCCGATCCGCGCGGCGTTCAGATGGCCGACGAGGCCGTCGCGGGTGACGGACGCGCCCGGGCGCACGGTGATCGGGAAGCCGAACCAGGACGGATCCGAGTTCGGCGTCGCCTCGGGCAGGATCAGGACGTCTTGCAGCGGCGAAAGCGCCTGCCACAGCCGGGCGAAGTTGCGCCGCCGGTCGGCGATGAAGCCCTCCAGCCGGTCGAGCTGGGCGAGGCCCACGGCCGCCTGCAGGTCGGTCATCTTCAGGTTGTAGCCCAAATTGCTGTAGGTGAATTTGTGGTCGTATCCCTGCGGCAGGCCGCCGAGCTGCCAGCCGAAGCGCTGCTTGCAGGTGTTGTCGGCGCCGGGCGCGCACCAGCAGTCGCGGCCCCAGTCGCGGATCGATTCCAGCGCCCGCTTCATATGGCTGCTGTTGGTGAACACCGCGCCGCCCTCGCCGGTGGTGATGTGGTGCGCCGGATAGAAGCTCAGCGTGCCGACGTCGCCGAAGCTGCCCACCGGCTTGCCGTCATAGGTGGCGCCGAATGCGTCGCAGCAGTCCTCGACCACCTTGAGATCGTATTTCCTGGCGAGCGTCATGACGGTGCCCAGGTCGAACGGATTGCCCAGCGTGTGCGCCACCACGATCGCCCGGGTACGCGGCGTGATCGCCGCCTCGATCAGGTCGGACCGGATGTTGTAGGTGGGGATATCCACGTCGACGAACACCGGCACCAGCCCGTTCTGCAGCACCGGGTTCACCGTCGTCGGGAAACCGGTGGCGCAGGTGATCACCTCGTCGCCCGGCTTCAGCGCGTCCTTGCCGATCATGGAACTGGTCAGCGCCGACACCGCCAGCAGGTTGGCGGAAGAGCCGGAATTGCAGGTCAGCGCATAGCGCGCGCCCAGCGCCTTGCACAGGCCCGCCTCGAAGGCGCTGGGCGCGCGCTATGCGCTGACCTGCAATTCCGGCTCTTCCGCCAAC
>JBKJNE010000012.1:0-6260 GCA_046596015.1 Alphaproteobacteria bacterium | reverse complement strand
TTCATGCCGGTATCGACGTGGATCATGGCCGTGCCGCGCTCGCCCGCACGGCCGCAGGCGGCGCTCCAGCGGCGGACCTGATCCAGGTCGTTGAGCACGGGCGTCAGCCTGCTGTTCAGGACAGCCTCCTCGTCGCCCGTCATCAGGCCGTTGAGCACGGCGATCCCGGCCTGGGGCAGCATGCGCCGGAGCGCCACGCCCTCGTCCACCGTGGCGACGAAGAACCGCTTGCAGCCGGCATCCCACAGCGCCTTGCCCACCCTGCCCGCGCCCAGGCCGTAGGCGTCGGCCTTGACCGCGGCGGCCACCTCGGCGCCATGGGCCTGCGCCTGCATCAACCGGTAGTTGCCGGCGAGCGCCGCGAGGTCGATTTCGATCACGCCGGCGGGCGGCGCCGCCGCGATGTTCTGGGGATAGGAAAACGCCATGCCCGACAGGTAGCGTGCGGCTCCCCGTTGCACAATAGTGGCCTGCGGCGCACGAGCGCTATTCCCCGGCGCGGGCCGAGACAATAGAGTTGCGGGAGCGCGGGAATCGCCTAATGTGGCGGCCGAACCGGGCGGTAACAACTGCCCGCATACAATCAGCGAAAGGGATGCACATGAAACTGGGAATTCTTCTGGGCTACTCCGGTGGCCGCATGGACCTGGGCATCGAGTCCGTCAAGCTCGCCGAGAGCCTCGGCTACGACAGCGCCTGGACCGCCGAGGCCTATGGCTCGGACGCGGTGTCGCCCGCCGCCTGGGTGCTGGCGCAGACCACCAAGATCAAGGTCGGCACGTCGATCATGCAGATCCCGGCGCGCACGCCGGCGTGCGCCGCGATGACCGCCATGACCCTGCAGGAACTGTCGGGCGGCCGCTTCATTCTGGGCCTGGGCCCGTCCGGCCCGCAGGTCGCCGAAGGCTGGCACGGCGTGCCCTATGGCAAGCCCATGGTGAAGGTGAAGGAATATGTCGAGATCGTCCGCCAGATCCTGAAGCGCGAAAAGCCGCTGGAGTTCCACGGCGAGGAATACCGCATCCCCTATGACGGCCCCGGCGCCACCGGCCTGGGCAAGCCGCTGAAGAGCATCCTGCACGGCGACCCGAACATGCCGATCTACACGGCGGCGATCACGCCGGCCGGCATCCGCGCCTCGGCCGAGGTGGCCGACGGCTTCTTCCCGATCTGGATGAACCCGGAACGCTTCGACGTATTCGAGGAGGACATCAACAAGGGCTTCGCCAAGGCCGGCAACAGCAAGACGCTGGCCGACTTCGACGTGGCGCCGTTCGTCAATGTGGTGATGGGCGACGACATCGACGAATGCCGCAACAAGGTGCGCCCCGGCATGGCGCTGTATATCGGCGGCATGGGCGCCCGGTCGAAGAACTTCTACAACGACTATGCCAAGCGCCTGGGCTTCGTCGACGAGGCGGTTAAGATTCAGGACCTGTTTCTGTCCGGCCAGAAGGCCGAGGCCGCCGCCGCCATCCCCGACGCGATGGTCGACGCGGTCGCGCTGTGCGGTCCCAAGGAGCGCATCAGGGAGCGCCTCGCGCCGTGGAAGGAAGCGGCCAGGAAGAAGCACGTCGGCTCCATGCTGATCGGCCGCACCTCGCCAGAGGCGCTGAAGGTGATCGCGGAGACGATGCTGTAGAACCTGTTGGGGCAGGCCAAAAATCTTCCGTGGGTTGGCACCTGCTCCAATAGAGGCCTGGCGGGTTAAGCCGCCAGCGGCTTCACCACCGGCGTGCCCGACGACCAGTCGATGCCGCGGACCGGGTCGGTCTTGCCGTCCCAGGTGTCGGCGCCTTCCTTGATGATCGCGAACATCTTCTCGATCATCTCGCCGCGAAACATCAGCTGCATCATCACGCCGGGCTGGTCGACGGAGTCGATATAGGCGTGCTGGTCGCCATAGGTCTGGCGCACCTCGAAGTTCATGCCCTTGCGCTTCAGCTCGTCCAGCTTCTCCTGGATGGTGCCCTCGCAGAACACCGCCAGGTGCTGCAAGCCGCCTTCCGGATGGTCCTTCAGATACTCGCTGTAGATGCTGGGTACCGGGCCGATGGGTTCGATCACCTCGATCTGCTGGTCGCCGGAGTAGGCGAAGCCAGCCTTCAACTCCAGCTTCACCGGCTTGCCATCCAGTTCGCCGGGAAACTCCTTCAGGTGCTCCATGTAGAACGGCCCGATGCCGCGAGCGATCCAGTGCTTCATCGCCGCGTCGATATCCGGGACCACATAGCCCTGCTGCAGGACCGCGCCGAATACGTTGCTCATGACAAGTCTCCCGGTTTCAGTGTGGGCGGATCGTAGACCCTTTGGATGGCGGCTGGCAACGCCCGCCGACCCAACACAGTCGTTGCATTATTGTGACGAGGGCTTATCTTCTGGCGATCGTTGGCCCGAGCGCCTCGATCCCGTGTGAACCCTGCCCTTTTGGCCCTCTAGATTCCGTCCTCTTCGCCCGAGAGCAGCTGCCTGAATGACCCACCGTTCCGCCCTTCAAGCCGTCGCCTGCATTCTGGCCATCACCATGGCCGCCATGGTCCCTCTCGACGGCGCGAACGCCCAGGCGAAGCCGAAGGTCAAGAAGGACGAGCCGCTGCCGGTTCAGCTCCAGTCGCAGTGCACCTGGCCGGGCCAGCGGATCATCCATTCGCTGCTGCGCGACGACACCGTCGCCGCCAAGGATCACCTGGGGTTCTACGAGAAATTCGGCTGTCCGGCCGACCACCTGACCAAGGCGTTCGCGTGCGCCGTCGACGCGCCAGCCGGCGCGAACCGGCCGCGCGCCGAAATCCTGGTGACCAATTGCTGGGAAACCCTGTCGCCGACCCGCGCGACCGAGCAAGACGCGGACGCCACGGCAAAGCCCGGACGCAAGCAAGCCAAATAAGTGGCGGCCAGCCCTGCCCTTGCCTTCTTTTCTTGATCCGATGAAAGAGCGGGTTCAGCATCTGCGTGGACCCAACCCGGACACGGTCGTGCAGCGCCATAGAGTTCCTCACTGATGCGCAACATCTTCCTGGCCATCGTGATCGGCGCCCTGCTCCAGGCCTGGGCCTGGTTCGAGTCCTACGACAAGTCCGATCCGCCCGAGGTCACCAACCGGGTGCAATCGGTTTCGCTCGACGTCGGCGGCCCGAAAGCGGCGACCGCCCCGATCACCCAGTCCGAACTGGACCGGGTGGCCGGCATGCTGGACCGGGTCAAGACCGTGTCCTCCACCGTCCGCCTCTATGCCTCGACCGGCCTGGCGGCGGGAGTGCCGCGGCTGGCCAACGAGCGCGACATCGCCGTCGTCCTCGGCATCTGGCTCGGCAGGGACGACAACAACAACCGCAAGGAAATCGAGTCGGCGCTCTACCTGGCGAACCACTTTCCCAACGTCCGCGCCATCGTCGTCGGCAACGAGACCATCCTGCGCAACGAGTGGGGCACGACGGCCGATGACAAGTCGCCGTCGGTCAAGGAGCTGATCAGGTATCTGCGCGAACTTCGCCGGCGCAGCCGCGTGCCGATCACCACCGGCGAAACCTGGGACATCTGGATCGCCCATCCGGAGATTGTCCGCGAGGTCGACTTCATCTCGGCGCACATCCTGCCCTACTGGGAGTTCATTCCGGCCGACAGCGCGGTCGAGTTCACCATGGAGAAGTACGACCGCCTGAAGCGGACCTTCCCGGGCAAGCGCATCGTCATCATGGAATTCGGCTGGCCCAGCCAGGGCTATAACCGGCAGCGGTCGGTGCCCACCGCCACCAACCAGGCCGAGCTGATCCGCAGCTTCCTGATCGAGGCCGACAGGCGCGACGCCGAATACAACCTGATGGAGGCCTACGACCAGCCGTGGAAGACCAACGAGGGCACGGTCGGTCCGTATTGGGGCCTGTTCGACGCCTCGGGCAAGGCCAAGTTCATGCTGCAGGGCGAGGTCAAGGACCAGAACCACGGCCGGACCGCCGCCATCGGCATGATTCTGGGCGCGCTGCTGACCGCTATCGCCATCGGCCGGCGGCGCACCGCGTTCGGCCACGCGCTGGCCGTGTCGTTGTCGGCCCAGGCGCTGGGCGCGGGCATGGCGCTGGCGCTGGTCTATCCGTTCGACAACTACCTGAACACCGGCTCGACCATCGCCTGGGTGATCGGCTTCATCCTGATGTTCCCGCTGACCGCCATGACCCTGCTGAAGATCGACGAGGTGGCCGAGGTGACTGTCGGCAACCGGCCGATCCGGCTGCTGCCGCACCACATCAAACCGCCGGCCAGCTTCCACTATCCCAAGGTGTCGATCCAGGTCCCGGCCTACCGGGAAAACCCGGCCATGCTCAACGAGACGCTGAGCAGCCTGGCGAAGCTGGATTACCCCGACTACGAAGTCATGGTGATCATCAACAACACGCCGGACGAGGCCCATTGGGGACCGGTCGAGAAGCACTGCAAGACGCTGGGGCCGCGCTTCAAGTTCCTCAATCTGCAGAACGTGAAGGGCTTCAAGGCCGGCGCGCTGACGCTCGCCATGGACGGGGTGTCGCCCGACGCCACGATCCTGGCGCTGATCGACGCCGACTACGTGGTCGACAAGGACTGGCTGAAAGACCTGGTCCCGGCCTTCGCCGATCCCAAGATCGCCTTCGTGCAGGCGCCGCAGGACCACCGCGACGGCCCGGAATCGGCGTTCAAGACCGCCATCAACAGCGAATATGCCGGGTTCTTCGATATCGGCATGGTGCAGCGGAACGAGCGCAACGCGCTGATCGCCCACGGCACCATGCTGCTGATCCGCCGCTCGTCGTTCGACGAGGTGGGCGGCTGGTCGACGGCCACCATCACCGAGGACACCGAGCTGGGCCTGCGCCTGCTGGAAGCGGGCTACGAGGGCACCTACACGGCGCGCCGCTACGGCTGGGGCCTTCTGCCCGACACCTTCGAGGCGTTCAAGACCCAGCGCCACCGCTGGGCCTATGGCGCCATGCAGATCATCCGCAAGCACGCCCATTTCATGAAACCCTCGACGCCGGGGCTGAACTACCGGCAGAAGAGCCAGTACATCGCCGGCTGGAGCTACTGGATCTCGGACGCGTTCGGCGTGCTGACCGCGTTCCTCAACCTGTTCTGGGTGCCGATGATCATCTGGGCCGAGCTGATGATCCCCATGCTGCCGTTCACCGTGCCGATCCTGGTGGCGTTCGGCGTCAACCTGCTGCATTGCGGCATGCTGTACATCACCCGGGTGAAGATCCCGCCGCACCGCATCCTGGGCGCGGCGGCGGCCGCCATGGCGCTGCAGTTCACCGTGGCTCACGCGGTCGGCCGCGGCCTGATCAGCGACGCGCTACCGTTCAAGGTCACCGCCAAGGGCGGCGGTGGCAAGAAGGGCAAGGGTCCGAGCCCGATCCGCGTCGAGTCCATCGTCGGCGTGCTGCTGCTGGCGGGCGCTGGCGCGCTGTTCTACATGAACAGGGAGAACCAGGCGACGGAGATGTATGTCTTCGCCGTGACGCTGATCGTCCAGAGCCTGCCGTTCCTGGCCGCGCCGCTGCTCTACGGCCTCGAGCGGGCGCACGCGCACTCGAAGGACAATCCGGACGATGCCGCCGCCCAGCCGGTCGAGCCCGACATGCCGATACCGGAGGCCAGGGCGGCGTAACACCTTCCTTAAACCGGGAGGTTCGGCTAAACCCTTCCGGCCCGCCAATCCGCTGACAGGCCACGTCCATGCACCGCATCGCCGCCCTTCCCGCGCTCGTGATCGCCGCCGCCATCTCCTGGTTCCTGTGGTCGTGGCTGGGGCGGCCCATCGACATCGTCGACGTGCCGCGCGGCCATCTGCAGTGCCTGTCCTACACGCCGGCGACCGAGAAGGCCTCGCCGCTCAATGCCAAGGATGGCCTGTTTCCCGTGCCCGACGGCATGGTGGAGCGCGACCTGAAGATCCTGTCGAAATACACCGACTGCATCCGCACCTATTCCATGCTGGGCGACCAGGGCAAGACCATGAAGGCCGCCGCCGACGCCGGCATCAAGGTGCTGGTCGGCATCTGGATCGGCGCGGAGGACGAGCGCAACGAGAAGGAAATCAACCGGGCGCTGGAGCTGGCCAACCAGTATCCGCAGGCGGTGCGGGCCATCGTCGTCGGCAACGAGGTACTGCTGCGCCGGGAAATGACCGGCGAGCGCCTGGCGCGGATCATCAAGTCGGTGAAGGCGCGCACATCATTCCCGGTCACCTATGCCGACATCTACGAGTTCTGGCGGCGCAACCCGGT
>JBKJNE010000254.1:0-2942 GCA_046596015.1 Alphaproteobacteria bacterium | reverse complement strand
CTCGGCGGCCTCGACGCCCCTCAGTGCCTCGTCGGTCAGCATCGATAGCTCGTTGCCGGACTGACGATTTATGGGGCGCGTCACGAGATTATAGAGCGCGAAGGCGAAGATGCCGCCGACTGGCAGCAGGCCAGCGCCGACGGCGAAGGCGGCCCATCCAGGCCTCCAAAGCGGCACCAGCGCCATGTAGATCGCCGCGAGCAGAAAGCCCGCGGCGGTCGTGAAGATCGCGAAGCAGGCACCGCCGAGGAAAATCCCGGCGGGTATCCTGCTCCACGGTATCGATGCGGTTGGCCTGGCCGCTGCCGAGACCGTCAGCAACAGGCCGACGGCCTTGGTCAGCAGGCCCATCAGCGGCGGCCGCCGGCCAGCAGCAGCGCCAGGATGGCGCCGACGCTGAACGCGACGCCAAGGCTGGTCAGCGGCTGCTTCTGCACGTTCAGCCTGACCGAGTCGACGGCCTGCTGGCTGCGGTCGCTCAAGATCACGCCCAGATCCTCCAGCCGCTCGCGGAGTGCTTCAAGTTCTGCTTTTGCTTCGTTCATACCCGTCCTCGTTCCTTCGCGCAGGACCTGCTGAGTCGAAGCGACCAGAGCGTCCCAATCCTTCTGCAACTTGCGCAGATCCTTCTTCAGGTTTTCCACCTTCACGGTGTCTACATCGTCAGCCGGTGCATCCGCCATCGCGATTTCCTTTCCATTGTCCGCTGCCCCAGTTGCAGGGCGGCCACATCAACGGCCGCCGAGCGCCAAGACCAGAAATACCAAGACCTAGTATAGCATGTTTCCATCTCCTCCGATGGCGACGGGCCGGTTCCTTGGAGCGCGGCCCGTTCCAGCCATCAACGTCGGTGACCGGGAACGGTTCCTGCTGGGCGTCGGGTAAGACATTACCAGTGCACACCTATCCGGCTCAACTTGGTTCTCCCGCTCAAGACCGCGCCGAGCGCTCGACATGAGTCTCAATCAATTGACTTAATCATTCGATTGATTATAGTCGGTTCCAGGTTCCGGGCGAGTCGCGGGAGCGCGTCATGCAGGTGGCGATGGAAAAGACGGATGCCAGGCAGCGGTTGATCGAGGCCGCGCTGAAAGTGTTCGGTGAGCACGGCTTCAAGGGCGCCTCGACCCGCGCCATCGCCGGCGAGGCGGACGCCAATATCGCCGCCATTCCCTATTATTTCGGCGGCAAGGAAGGCCTTTACTTGGCGGTCGCCGGCCACATCGCCGACCAGATCACCGCGCGCATGGGTCCCGCGCTCAAGGCTGCCGCACAGCTCGCCGACGACCCGGCGACCACGCCGGAGCAGCGCCGGCAGACAATGCTGGCGCTGGCCGACGGCTTCGTTTCCATGCTGGTGGGCACCGAAGAGGCGGCGCTCTGGGCGCGCTTCATGGTGCGTGAGCAGTTCGACCCGACCGAAGCGTTCGACGTGCTCTACGACCGGGTCATGGGTCCGTCCTATGTGGGGATCGCCAGGCTGCTCGGTCCATTGCTCGGGCTGCCAGCCGAGTCGGAGATCCTGAAGCTGCGCATCTTCGCGGTGGTCGGCCAGGCGCTGGTCTTCCGCGTCGCCCGGGCCGCGATCCTGCGCCGGCTGGAATGGGACGCCTACACGCCCGAGCGTGTCCATCAGATCCGCGCCGCGTTGCGCGCCAACATCATCGCCATCATGGACGCCGGGAGGCCCGCATGAGGAGGCTCGTTTCCGTCACCCTGCTGGCCGGCCTGCTCGCCGCCTGCGGCGACGGCGGATCGGCGTCGTGGCAGGGCTATGTGGAGGGCGACCCGCTGCTCGTCGGTCCCAAGGCGTCCGGTCAAGTCAGCAAGCTGGCGGTCGACTCGGGCGCGCGGGTGGAGCAGGGCGCGCTGCTGTTCATTCTCGACGCCGACACGGTGCTGGCCCGGCGCGACCAGGCCGCGGCGCGCCAGCTGCAGGCGCAGGCCCAGCTCGACGACCTGCTGAAGGGCAAGCGCCCAGAGGAGATCGCCGTGGTCGACGCCCAGATCCGCGAAGCCGAGGCGCGTCTTGCCATCGCCCAGCGGGAGTACGAGCGGATCGAGAAGCTGGTTGCTACCAAGGTCGCTTCGGTGAAGGCGTTCGACAACGCCAGGGGCGCCCGCGACGTGGCCGCCGCCGAGTTGGAGCGGCTGCAGCACGAGCGCCGCAGCCAGCTTCTGCCAGGCCGCGCGGACGCCGTCGAGGCGGCGCGGCGCAACGTGGCCGCGGCGCAGGCCCAGCTCGCCGAGGCCGAGACGGCGCTGCGCGAGCGCTCGGTCTATGCGCCCAAGGCGGGCGCGGTGCAGGACGTGTTCTTCCGCGAGGGCGAGGTAGTGACCGAAGGCCGGCCGGTGGTGTCGATTCTGCCGCCTTCGGGCCGCAAGGTGCTGTTCTACGTACCCGAGGCCGACCTGACGCGGATCAAACAGGGCGTGAGCGTGGGCGTCGGCTGCGACAACTGCCCGTCCGGCATGACCGCCAGGGTGACCTTCGTATCCGGCGAGGCCGAGTTCACCCCGCCGGTGATCTTCTCGGTCCAGACGCGGGAGAAGCTGGTCTACAAGGTCGAGGCGGTGCCGGAAAAGAATGCGGCTTCGCTGAAGCCCGGCCAGCCGGTTGATGTGGTGCTGGGCGATGAACGGTGAGGTGAACGCCATCGAGGCGGTCGGCCTGACCAAGCGCTTCGGCGCCAAGACGGTGGTCGATCACGTCTCGCTGGAGGTGAAGCAGGGCGAGATAGTCGGCTTCCTCGGACCGAACGGCTCGGGCAAGACCACGACCATCCGCATGCTCACCGGCCTGCTGACGCCCGACAGCGGCACCGGTAGCTGTCTGGGCTTCGACATCGTCCGCGAAGCTGATCAGATCAAGCGCAACATCGGCTACATGACCCAGTGCTTCAGCTTCTACGAGGATCTGTCGATCCGCGAGAACCTGGAGT
>JBKJNE010000228.1:0-5237 GCA_046596015.1 Alphaproteobacteria bacterium | reverse complement strand
ATCGGCGGCCTCGCCGACCTGATCACGCCCGACGGCGACCTGCGTACCCTGCCGTTCCATCTGGCCGAACAGGGCGGCATGGACGGCTTCTTCGCCGCGCGGCTGGTGAAGCAGGGGTAGTTGCCGCCGCTCAATGCGGCGCCATGGCGTCCGTCTCGATCCGTCCGTCGACGATATGAATTTGCCGGTCGCCCGCGCGGGCGAAATCGGGGTCGTGGGTGACGGCGAGGACGGTCTTGTTTCGCACGTGCACCAGCTCGGACAGGGTGTCGCGCACATTGGCGCTGGCCTTGGAGTCCAGGTTTCCGGTCGGTTCGTCGGCCAGGATGATCAGCGGGTCGTTGGCCAGCGACCGGGCGATGGCCACCCGCTGGCGCTGGCCGCCGGAAAGCTGGTCGGGGCGCTTGCGGAGCTGGTCGCCCAGCCCCAGATCGGCGAGCAGCATCTCGGCCCGCTCGCGCTGGTCCTTCTCGGTCAGGCGGCCCAGTTTGGCCATGGGCAGCATGACGTTGTCGAGCACGGTGAACTCGACCAGCAGGAAGTGGAACTGGAACACGAAGCCCAGCTTCTCCAGCCGGACGCGGGCGATCTCGCGCTCGGTCAGGGTCGTGACCTCACGGCCGTCCAGCGTGATGGTCCCGGCTGTCGGCATGTCGAGCAGGCCCAGCAGATAGAGCAGCGACGACTTGCCCGAGCCGGACGGCCCCATGATCGAGACGAACTCGCCGCGGTTGATCGCCAGGCTGGCGTCGCGAATCAGCGTCACCGGCACCTCGCCGGTCAGCTCGCGGGTGACGTTCTCGGCGCGCAGCACCTCGCTCATGGCCGCTCCACCGTCACGCCTGGCCTCGCAGGATATCGACCGGATGCACCAGCCCGGCCTTGCGCGCCGGGAAATACGCCGCGCCCATGGCGCTGAGCGCCGCGAACGCGCAGGCGATCGCCGCCTGGTCGAGGCCCCAGTAGAGCGGCAGGTTGATCGGGATGCTGACGCCCGGCACCTGGAAGCGCACGGTCGACAACACGCCCATCAGCCCGTAGCCCAGCGCCAGCCCGCCGGCGCTGCCCATCAGACCGATGATGGTGCCCTCCCACAGGAACACGTGGCGCACGTCGCGGGCGGTGAAGCCCATGGATTTCAGGATGGCGATGTCGCGGCGCTTTTCCATCACCACCGTCGAGATGATGTTGTAGATGCCGAACGAGGCGACGACCAGGATCGCGCTCACCACGCTGTACATGATGATGTTGCGCACCAGCAGCACCGACAGCAGGCTTTCCGACGTCTCCTGCCACGACTTGGACCGGTAGCCGATATGCTTCTCGATCCGCGCCGCCACGTCGCGCGACGCGTAAGGGTCGTCGAGCTGCATCACCAGCATGTTGGCGCGGTCCGGCCGGTCGAGCAGTACCTGCGACCGTTTCAGCAGCACATAGGCCTGGCCCTCGTCGATGGCGGTCGCGCCGGTCTCGAACAGACCGACGATCTTCATGGTGCGCACCAGGCCCACGGGCGAGGACACGGTGACGTTATCGTCCATGGCCAGGTTCATCTTCTTCGCCAGCGCCCGGCCGATGATGATGCCGTTGGGATTGGACGACAGCGCCTGCATGCTGCCGGCGACGATCTTGTCCTCGATGTCGCTGACGCCGGACATCAGCTCGGGCACGACGCCGTTCATCAGCACGCCTTCTTCCTTGCCCGCATAGGTCACGATGATCTGGCCCGACAGCACCGGCGCCACCCTCAGGCCCGGGATATGCTCGATATAGGCCATCTTCTGCTTGTAGCCGCGGATGCCGCGCACCTCGGTCTTCGGCTTGACGTTGGAGATGGCGACGGCGCCCTCTGGAAAGCGTTTCACGACCGGCTGGACCGGCGCGTCGCGGAACTCGTCGGTCACGGTGATATGGGGCGCGGAATCGACCAGCCGCTTGATGAAGTCCCGCTCCGAGCCGCGCATCAGCGAACTCACCGCCATGAAGAACGCCACGCCCAGCATGACGCCGAGCAGCGACATCAGCGTCTGGCGCCGCCGGCTGTTGAGGTGCGTGAGCGCGATCTTCAGCGTGAGCGGCATCAGCTTGGCCTGGCGCGCTGCACCGTTACGTCTCTGCCCGGCTTCAGCCGGTCGTCGGGCTGGACCACGATGATGTCGTCACGGCGTAGCCCGGACTTGATCTCGGTCCAGTCATTGCCGGACGCGCCGGTGACGACCGAGCGCTCCTGCGCCTTGCCGTCCTTGACCAGCCAGACCTTGCCGTCGCTGACCGCGGTCGCCGGCACCAGCAGCGCGTTGGGCTTCTCGTCGGCGATGATGTTGCAGTCCGCCGTCATGCCGATCAGCAGCGGCGTGTCCTCGGGCAGCCGGATACGCACCCGGAAACTGCGGGCGACCGGATCGCCCTTGGGCGTGATCTCGCTGACCGTGCCGTCCAGCACCTTGTCGGGATAGGCGTCGGCCCGGATCAGCACCTTCTGGCCGGGTCTGACCTGCGGGATATCCTCCTCGTCGACCTCGACCGAGACGCGCAGCGGCGCGCAACACGCCATCCAGAACAGCGCCTGGCCAGCGGGAAACACCTGGCCTACCTCGCCATCGCGGCGGATGATGCGGCCGGCCTCGGGCGCATAGAGCTCCATCTCCGCGTTCTGCTTGCGGATGCGGGCGAGGGACGCCCTTGCGGTATCCAGGTCGTTCCTGGCCGAATCCCGGGCGACGCCGGTGCCGACGCCGCGCGCCAGCAGGCTCGCCGCGCGGTCGTACTGGTTCTGGGCGAACTTCACCCGCGCTTCCCACTCGCGAACGGACTGGGCCAGTTCCTCGTTGTCGAAGGTGGCGAGTTTCTGGCCCTTCGTGACCTCGTTGCTCTCGTCAACGAGAAGCTGGGCGAGGCGGCCGCCCGTCTTGGGCGCGATCGGCATCATCACCGTCGGCTCGACGGTGCCTGAGGCGTAGACCGCCTGCACCGCCGGCCCGATCCGCGGCTGAGCGACCTGGACCGTCACCGGCCCGGCACGCCACCAGAGCGCCACTCCCGCCGCGGCGAGAACCGCGACGAGGAGCAGGGAACGCAGCAACCATTTATTCATGCGCCGTCATACCAGCCGATCCAGAAAAACGCACGGTTCCGCCTAGGGTTCGCCACAGCAAGTGTTACCCTGCGGTAAGGCTACGAACAATGCACTGTAAAAGGGTGACGCGCTGCCAAAAAACGACCGTCGTGCTTGCGGCTTGGGGGTCAAGTTGGTAAGCACATTCCATGCAACAACAGGTCCGGATTTCGCCGTCCATCCTATCCGCTGATTTCGCGAAGCTGGGCGAGGAAGTCCGCGCGATCGACGCGGCCGGCGCGGACTATATCCACATCGACGTGATGGACGGGCATTTCGTGCCCAATCTGACCATTGGCCCCAGTGTGATCAAGGCCTTGCGGCCGCACAGCGACAAGGTTTTCGACGTCCACCTGATGATTTCGCCGGTCGATCCGTACATCCAGGCGTTCCGCGACGCCGGCGCCGACATCATCACCGTGCATCCGGAAGCCGGGCCTCACCTGCACCGGACCGTCCAGGCGATCAAGGCGACGGGCGCCAGGGCCGGCGTGTCGCTCAACCCGTCGACGCCGGTCGAGGCCATCGACTTCGTGCTGGGCGACATCGACCTGGTCCTGGTGATGAGCGTCAATCCGGGGTTCGGCGGCCAGTCGTTCATCGAGAGCCAGCTTGCCAAGATCGAGCGTCTGCGTACCATGATCGACCGCAGCGGCCGTGCGATCGACCTGGAAGTGGATGGCGGCGTCACTGCCGACAACGCCGCCAGGGTCGTCGCGGCCGGTGCCGACGTTCTCGTCGCCGGCACGGCGGCCTTCAAGGGAGGACCGGTGCAGTACACGGAAAATATCCGCCGGCTTCGCGGCCCGTCCGCCTGATCCGCCGGAGCGCCATGGCCAGCAAGGCGAAAACCAGGTTCACCGATCCGACGCGCGGCATGTCGCACGGACTGCGGCAGCGGCTGCGCACCTACTATTACGGCACGTTCCTGTATCGCCGGGTGCTGAAGGGCGCCCATCCGGTGCAGATCAAGTTCAACCCCAAGAACCACTGGGGCGGCGACGTGGCCGTGGCGGACGCGCTGTTCCGGGGCCAGTACAGCTTCGCCGGCCATACGGTCAGCGCCCCCAACGAGAATCCGTGGCGGCTGTCGGCGCCCAGCCAGGCGTGGCAGGATGCGCTGCACGGCTTCGGCTGGCTGCGGCATTTCCGCGCCCAGGGCGGCGACGCGGCCAAGCGGCATGTCGAATCGCTGATCAGGAAGTGGCTGCAGGATTTCCAGGACTGGGATCCGGTCGCCTGGCAGCCCGAAATCATCGCCCAGCGGCTGATCGCCTGGATGAGCAACGCCTCCATGGCGGTCAGCACCCAGGATCTGGTGCATCACAGCGCGGTGATGAACTCCATGGCGCGGCAGGCGCGGCATTTGGCGCGGACCGCGCCGATCGCCCGCGACGGCCTGCCGCGGCTGATCGCCATCATCGGCCTGGTGTATAGCGGCTTCTGCCTGCCGGAAGGCGCACGGCGGCTGTCGAAAGGCCTGCAACTGCTCGAGCGCGAGCTGGACCGGCTGGTGCTGGCCGACGGCTGCATCGTCACCCGCAATCCCAGCGACCAGTTTGAGGCATTGCGGGCGCTCGTCGCGCTGAAGGCCGACCTGCGCGCGGCCAACCAGGAGATGCCCAACTACATCCAGCGCGCCATCGACCGCATGGCGCCCATGCTGCGCTTCTTCCGGCTTGGTGACGGCAGGCTGGCGCTGTTCAACGGCAGCTTCGAGGAATCCGCCGAGGAGATCGACCAGGTGCTCGACGCGGCCAAGGCCCAGGGCAAGCCGCTCGGCGGCGCGATCTATTCGGGTTTCCAGCGGGTCCAGGCCGGCCAGGCGGTCATCCTCGTGGACGCCGGCTCGCCGCCGCCGGGCGATCTCAGCGTCAGCGCCCACGCCAGCCCCAACGCCTTCGAGATGTCGGTGGGCACCGAGCGGCTGATCGTCAATTGCGGCTCCAGCGACGAGATCATGTTCGACGGCGTGCACAAGGTCAGCCGCACCACAGCCGCCCATTCGACGCTGATCATCGACAACAAGAACTCGTTCCCGATCCTGAAGAACCAGCGCATCGGCAAGCGGCCCAAGAAGGTGCTGGCGACGCGCGACGAGATGGACGACACCGTCAGCCTC
>JBKJNE010000095.1:0-2514 GCA_046596015.1 Alphaproteobacteria bacterium | reverse complement strand
GCCTCCTTGGCGCGGTCGCGGGCCTGGATCAGGTCGCCACCATAACCTTGCGCCACGCACAGGTCGCCGTTCGCCAGGTCGTTGATGTAGGACGACGAGTGGATGTACTTCAGGTTCCCCCGAATCTTCTGCAGGGCCTCCATGGCGGCCGCCAGGTCGGCCGGATCCTGGCTGATCGGATCCTTGCCCAGCCATGCCAGCGCCGCCGGAATCACGTCGACCGGGTCATCCAGCAGGCTGATGCCGCAATCCTTCAGCTTGGCGGTGACCTCGGGGCTGAACAACAGGTCGCCGCTCCCCACCGGTAGCGCGCCCAGCCGTTCCTTCACCTTGGCGACGTTGATGCCGATGCCGGTCGGCGCGACCATGTAGGGCACGCTGTAGGTGTTCTCGGGATCGTTCTTCGACATGGTCTTGAGGATGGTCGGCGACAGACCGGCATAGTTGGACAGCTTGGCCTTGTCGAGCGGCTGGTAGATGCCGGCCTTGATCTGCTGGGCGAGGAACGGCGTCAGCGACGGGAACACCACGTCATAGCCCGAACCGCCGGCCAGCAGCTTGGCCTCCAGCATCGGCATGGAATCATAGACGTCGTAGCGGACCTTGATGCCGGTTTCTTTCTCGAAATTGGCAAGCGTGTCGGCCGCGATGTAGTCGGACCAGTTGTAGACGTTGAGAACCTTCTCCTCTTCGCCCGCCTTCGTGCCTTCGGCCTTGTCGTCGCCGCACGCCGCGAGTGCGCCGCCCATCACCACCAGGAAGCACAGAGCAATCCAGTTCCGCATCAGAAGACCCTCCGTAGATGCAAGCCGGGCCGGACGCCGGCTACGCCCAAAGTACCGCCGCCACAGCAGGCGTCCCGATAAACGAAACTCTGCGGACAACCGTCCCGGCAGTCAAACGGATGTACGGCCCGCTGCCATATTTTGTCTGTGTTCAGAACGGTAGCGCGCCAAACGCGTCCTTGGCCGGATCGTAGGCGAGCAAATCGCCCGAATGGATGTCGAACCACCAGCCATGGATGAACAGCGTCCCCGCGGCGACGCGCTCGACGACGAACGGGAAGCTGTCCAGGTTCTTCAGCGACTGGACGATGGAGCGTTGCTCCAGCAAGCGCAGCTGTTCGGCGATCGGCCTGTCGGCGGCGTCCCTGAGAACGGCGTTGCGGATCGGCGCGATCATCGACACCCAGGTGCCGATGAACTGGCTCTCGCCGGCCAGTTCGCCCATCAGCGCGGCGCGGATGCCGCCGCACTCGGCATGGCCCATGACCACGATGTGGCTGACGCCCAGGTTGCGTACCGCGAACTCCAACGCCGCGCTGGTGCCGTGATGATGCATGTCCGGCTCGTAGGGCGGGATCAGGTTGGCGATATTGCGGGCGATGAACAGGTCGCCGGGCCCCGCATCGAGGATCAGCGCCGGCTCGACCCGCGAATCGCAGCAGCCGACCAGCATCACCTTGGGAGCCTGGCCGTCGCGCAACTGCTCGAAGAGCTGCCGGTTCTTCTCGAAGTAGTTCTCCCGGAACGCCCTGTAGCCCTGGGCGAAACGCCGGATCCATTGCTGCGGCATCTTACTCCTTGGACAGGCTGTTGGTCCCCGTACCCGGATACATCAGGCCCAGCGTCTCGGCGATCAGCGCGGGACGCTCCTGGCCTTCGATCTCGACCGTGACCTCGTAGGTCATCTGCTTGCCGCCGTCCTTGCGGTGTTCCACGTTCTTCAGCGTCTGGTGGGCGCGGACGCGCGAGCCGACCTTCACCATGTTGGTGAAGCGCACCTTGTTGCTGCCGTAGTTGATGCCGTGGCCGACGCCCTGGACCGCGAGGATGCCCTGCATCAGGCCGGGCAGCAGCGACAGGGTCAGGTAGCCGTGGGCGATGGTGCCGCCGGCCATGAACTCCCTGGCGGCGCGCTCGGGATTGACGTGGATCCACTGGAAATCGCCGGTCGCCTCGGCGAATTTGTCGACCCGCTCCTGATCCACCAGCAGCCAGTCCGACGTACCGAGTTTCTGGCCGACCAGTTCATCGATCGTGTCGAAATGTGTCGTCACCTGTGCCACGCGAACTCTCCCGTTCCCCGATTGTCTCTTGTCGGGCCGACCCTAGCCCCACATCTCTTCTCGGGTAAAGGGGATAGACTGCATGGCCGCTAGGACGCTCGGGAGGCTGGCGCTTGCGGCGGTGTTCGCCGCCGCCGCGGCGTTCCCCTGCGCCGCCGCGTCCGACCTCGCCAGAATCGCCGAGGGCTCCTGGGTCGAGGCGCGGACCGCCAATTTCGTGGTGCTGACCAACGCGGGCGAAAGCCGTGCGCGGTATCTGGTGCAAAATCTCGAGGATTTCCGGCGCCTGGTGATCCAGGCGACCAATCTCGAGATCGAATCGAACCCGCTGCCGTTCTACATCGTCGCTCTGGTCGGCGCTGGCCAGCTCAAGTCGCTGATCGCCACCGACAATGTGTTCGGCGCCTTCCAGCAGAGCTACCGGGGCGGCCTGGCGGCGGTCAACC
>JBKJNE010000477.1:0-5110 GCA_046596015.1 Alphaproteobacteria bacterium | reverse complement strand
GCCCGGACGGCGCATTCCTGGGTGGCCGGCGGCTGCGCGTGCGGCCCTGCGCCCGCCTGGAGGACGCGGTGCTCTATGCCACCACCCCCGACATGTTCGAGCCCGAGGTGGACTGGCCCGCGTTCCAGCGGGTGGAAAAACGGGTGAAGCTGCGGCGGTTCGGCGGCGACTGCTATGCCTACTGCATGCTGGCGCACGGCCTGCTCGACCTGGTCGTCGAGGCCAGGATGCAGCCCTACGACATCCACGCCCTGATCCCCATCGTCGAGCAGGCGGGCGGCATCGTCACAAACTGGGAAGGCGAGCCGGCGTGGCAGGCGGGCCGCATCCTCGCCGCCGGCGATCGGCGGGTGCACGCGGCGGCGCTGGCGGCGCTCAACGGCCAGTCGCCTTTCGGCTAACGGCCCTCCGGGCGACGTGGTACTATTAGGTTCGGCTCCTGGGCCATCCGGGGACGCCGGATTGGGGAGGCGGATCATGTCATCGTTGAAAAGCGGCGTGGTGGGGCTGTTCGCTCTGGCCATGAGTTGCGTCGTCGGCGCGCCCGCGGCGTCGGCGGCATCGGATATGTATCTGAAGATCGAAGGCGTTGACGGCGAATCCACCGCCGACCGCCACAAGGGCGAAATCGAAATCATGTCGTGGTCGTTCGGCGCGACGCAGCAGACGCAGGGACCGCGCTTCGGGGCGGCACCAGGCGGCCGTGCCGCCGCGGGAAGCCAGACCCCCCCGCCCGGCCCCGGTACCGTGACGGTGTCGAAGGCCTATAGCCCCTCCTCGGTGAAGCTGATGCAGGCTTGCGCCACGGGCAAGCATTTCCCGAAGGCGACGCTGACGGTCAGGAAGGCCGGCGGCGGCCAGCAGGAATACTTGACGTATGAGCTCGAGAACGTGCTGGTTAGCGGCTATTCCATATCGTCCGGCGGAGACCGGCCAATGGAGAGCCTGTCGCTCAATTTCACGAAGATCGAGTACAAGATCGACGACCAGAAGGAGAAGTCGGGAGCGCCGCCCAAGGCGGGCTACGACGTGGCTCCGGCCAAGAAGATCTGACGGACAGCCCGTCGTCCCGCGACGGGGCGGCCGGTTCGTTCGCTGAAGCAGCGCGGCGCGGGCCGCGTGGGGGCATGGGCATGGCGACATCTCGCTCGATGACGACACATGGCGGCGCGCGGCTGTTCGCGCCGATGGCGGCTCTGGCTCTGGCGCTGCTCGCCGGTCCGGCCCTCGCCGAAGGTCCGGCGGCGACCTATGCGGGTCCCAAGAAGACCGTGTTCGTCAGTACCTTCGAATCCGCCAACATGCTCTACGGGGCGGCGACGGGCGAAGGCATGTCGCAGATGCTGCTCGAGGCGATCATGACCGATGGCCGCTTCGTCGCCGTCGAGCGCCTCGGCTTCGGCGATATCGAGGCCGAACAGCAGCTCGGCAAGCTGGGCTCCACCACGGCGGAAACCGCGCCCAAGGCCGGCCAGCTCATCGGCGCCAGCGTCATCATCCGGGGCACGGTCACCAAGTTCAGTCCCAAGGCGAAGGGCGGCGGCATCTCGCTGGGCTCCGGCATGTTCGGCGGCACCAGCGGCGTCGGCATGAGCGGCAGCACCGCCGTGGTCGAGATCAGCCTGCGGCTGATCGACGCCACCACCGGCCAGGTCATCTCCACCGCCAAGGCCGAAGGCTCGGCCTCGTCGAAGGAGTTCAACGCCACGCTCTACCAGCGGGGCGACTTCCAGGTCGGCGGCACCCAGTTCAAGGAAACGCCGCTGGGCCAGGCCGCCGAACAGGCGATCCAGGCGGCGCTGGCGAAGATCGCCACCGGCATGGAAAACGTCCCGTGGTCCGCCCTGGTGATCGAGAACACCGACGGCGCCATCTACGTCAACGCCGGCACCAACCAGAACGTCAAGCCGGGCATGAAGCTGGGCGTCTACCGCAAGACCAAGGAATTGGTCGACCCATCGACCGGCGTCGTCATCGACACGATCGTCGACAAGGTGGGCGCGGTGCAGGTCGAGACCGTGCGCGAGAAGACCGCGCTGGCCAAGGCGGTCGAGGGCGCGCCGGTCCGCGGCGACGTGCTGCGCGCGGAATAAGGCTAGGGTTGCGGCCCCATGGCGACGCGCAGCAGCGCCGCCCGCTGCGGCTGCGGCACCGCCTTTATGGCCTGGTGCAGCCGCAGGGCGAACAGGCAGGCGCCCTTGCGGCTCTCCGGCGTGGTGGCCGGATAACGGGCATAGTCGGCGACATACAGGGACAGGCGCTCGGGCCCGTGCACCAGGTCGGTGACGATGCGGTTCAGCCGGGCGACGGCTTCCTGGCGATCGGCATCAGATAGCGCGATAACTTCCTTCTCGGCCGACGCGGCCACCGCCTCCATGGCCTCCTGCGCCTGCTGCTGTACCCGGACAGGCAGGTCGGCGAGGCCGCCCGCCGCCGTGTCGCCGCCGCCGCTGAGATAGGCGTAGCAAACGTCCGGCGCGTGCTCGTAGCGGTCCTCGATCATGGCGAGGGCGAAATCGAGGAACTGGTCCAGCGCCTCCGCCGAGGCGCGCGACACCATCAGCGGGAAATATTTCTGCGACAGCTCGAACGCGACCTTCTCGGATTCCTTCAGATAGGCTTCCTGGCCGCCGTTCTCGTGGGCCTGCTTCAGCCGCTCGATGACCTTGCCGCGCAGTTCCGGCTCGTTGGCGAAGGCGACGCGGAACACGGCTTCATTGTCGCTCTGGCGGGCGATCTGCTCGGCGTTGGTGGGCGGCGGGAAAACCACTTGCCCGATGCCGACGGCGAGCGCCAGGCCGACGAATCCGAACAGGGCCGTGGTCCGCCGCCGATTCTCCGGCCTGTGGCGCGTGGCGGCGAGCGCGATGCCGCCACCGAGCGCGGCGCCGCCCGCCGCGAACCCCAACGCCATCAGCATCTGCCCCCAGTCGATCAATGCGCGGCCTCAAACGCTGTTTTTCGACGGCTCCCGCAGCTTCGGACGGGCAGGTTTCGGCGCGGACATGGCGCGCAGCGCCTGGTAGCGCAGCGGCGCCTCGGTCCGCCCGATGTCCTGGTAGATCCGTGTCAGGAACAGGCAGGTTCCCTTGCGCTCGGCGGCCGTCGTCGCCGGTTTCCCGGTATAGTCGCCGAAATACATCATCGCCGCCTCGTCGCCCTGGGCAATGCGGGCGCGGATTTCCTCGACCTTGGCGCGGCCCGCCGTCCATTCTTCGGCGCTCATCTCCACGGGACGGGTGGTCGCCGTGGCGACGATGTTGAGCATGGCGTTGGCAAGCCGGCTGCTGACCTCGGCGGGCAGCATCGACTCGCCGGCCGCCGCGCGTCCGCGGGCAAAGGCGTAGCAGCCGTCCGGATCAGCCTCATAGGCCTCGGAAAGGTATTCGGTGGTGACCTCGAGGAAAACCGACAGCGCCGCGTCCGACGCCGACGCCAGCAGGGTCGAGGCGAAAGAGCGGCCGATTTCCTGGCCGATGGCGTGGGCCTCCGATGAGGACGCCGCCACGCCGCCATAGGCGTAGGCCGTGTTCAGCCGGGCCAGATACACCTCCCGCAGCGACGGGTCCTTCCGGATGGCGAGCTGGAACAAGGCGTTGCCGTCGAGCGCGGCCGCCAGTTCGTCCTCCGGCGTCGGCGCGATCGCAATGATCCGTCCGACGGTGATCGCCAGCCCGAGCAGGAGGCCCACGGCGCCCGCCGCGAGCAGCTTCAGCAGCTTCCGTTCCGGCCGTGTCTCGTCCATCCGCGCCCCCTCCGCGCCGGCAATACGCCGGTCAAGGCCAAGTATGCCCCATCCGCGCGCCGCCCGACACGGCCGCTACAGAAGTCCGGCGACGAAATCGTCGAAAAACCCCCAGAACCGGTCGCGCAGTTCATCGCGCTCCTTCAGCAGCTCGTGCCGGGCGCCGTCGATCCGGTGCAGCTCGCAGCTCGGCACCCGCTCGGCGAAACGCTCCTGGGCGGCGTTGGAGACGATCCCGTCGCCGCCCGCCTGCACCAGGCAGATCGGCGTGCGGAACAGGTCCACATAGGCGCGGTCGTTGAACAGCGCCGCCGAGCGCAGCGCCGCCTTCAGCCAGCCATAGGTGCCGCCGCCCGACGCCAGCATCCTGTTCCGGGCGATCCAGTAATGGGCGTCCATGAAACGGACCGGGTCCGACGTCAGCTTGTTGCCCTTGAACTCCTGCTTCCACGGGCCGTAGTCCTTCGCGCCCGGCGCATAGGCCTCGTCGAAGCCCAGGCTGACCGCGCCGTTGACCATGCCGGCGATCAGCCAGCGCAGCTTGGCGGGCAGGTGGATGTCGACCATAGGCGCCGACAGCACCGCGCCCGCGATCGACGGCGGCCGGTTGTGCAGGTAGCGCAAGGTGATGTGGCCGCCCATCGAATGGGCGAGGATCAGGTACGGCCCGGGCAGCGCCGGCGCCACGATCCGGTCCTGGAACTCCTGCAGGTCGTCGGCATAGCGGCGGAAGCTGGTGACGTGGATTTTCTGCGGGTTGGCCACGCTCCGCTGCGACAGGCCCTGGCTGCGCCAGTCCATGGCGGCGACGGCGAAGCCGCGGCCCAGCAGATCCTGCACGCTCTCGAAATGCTTCTCGATGAACTCGGTGAAGCCGCCCTGCAGGGTGACCGTGCCGCGCGCACCGTCGCGCGGCCACAGCGCATAGCGCAGCTCGGCGCCGTCGCTGGCCGCGAAGCTGGCGAACGCGCCGCCCGGCGGCATGGGCGCCGGGCTCACGCCGCGCCCTCTAAATCCTCCCGCACCATTTCCAGCTCCAGCCAGCGTTCGTTCTTGCGCCCCAGCAATCTTTGCGCGGTTTCCAGCAGTTTGGCCAGCCTGGCGATGCCGTCGATGTCGAGGCCAGCGGGGTCGCCCAGCTGTTCCTCGATGCGGGCGATGTCGCGCTCCAGCGCATCGATCTCTCCCGGCAGGTTCTCCAGTTCGCGCTGGTCCTTGTAGGTCATGCGCGCCTTGGCCGCGGTACGCGGCGTCTCCACCTGCTTCGGCCTGGCCGGCTCGGGCTGCGGCAGGGCCGCCAGTATGGCCTTCTCGCCGCCGCGCTGCATCAGCATGTCCGAATAGCCGCCGGCATATTCGCGCACC
>JBKJNE010000374.1:0-8129 GCA_046596015.1 Alphaproteobacteria bacterium | reverse complement strand
CCGGGGCGGCGCTCGTCGCGGTGAAGTAGGAAACCGTCAGGCCAGCTGAATGGATCCGGGATAGCGGGAGACCGCTCGGTCCGCCGTCAAAAGCATAATGCCTTCCACGCTGGCCTGCGCGATCAGGAGCCGGTCGAAAGGGTCTTTGTGCAAAGACGGCAGCCTCATGGTCGCGACAGCATGGTCGCTGGTCACCGGCACTTCCTCCCAACCATTGTCTTGCAGCCCCCGACGAAGCCGGCCCGGATCGACGCGGAAATCCTCGCGGCCCAATGCCGACTTGATGGCGACCTCCCAAATGCTGACGGCACTGAACAACGGCATGTTCTGCTCGTCCTGAAGCAGCGCGGTCGCCGTCGCCGACAGCCTCTCAGGAGAAAGCGCCGCCCAAAGCAGAAGATGCGTGTCCAGAAGGAACTTCACACATCGCCCTCGAACAGCCGCTCGATTTCTTCCGCCCCCATGGTGTCAAAATCATCCGGCACGGTGAACTCGCCCTTCATGAACCCGAGACGCCTTTTCGCCGTCGCGACCGGTGCATCGAGCGGAACAACCTTCACCAGCGGCTTGCCGGCCTTGGCGATGATGAATCCCTCACCGCCCGCTGCTTTTTCGACCAGGCGGGAGAGATGGGTTTTCGCTTCGTGAATGTTCACGGTCTTCATGCGGCCCTCTGAACTAAGTCCATCTAGTCTAGTTTAATTAGTTCTGGTCCGCGAGTCCGCTTTTCCCATCGCGGAAAGGCGCGCGAAACACTAGGTTCTGTTGCAAATCCCAAGTCCGGAGACCCGTATGTTCCCCATTGTCCGCATCCCCGCCCTGGCGGCCTGCATCGCCCTCGTTCCGGGCCTCGCGCTCGCCCATGATCACGTCGTCAAGGCCGGATCGCTTGAGATCGTCCATCCGTGGTCGCGCGCCACGCCGGGCGGGGCCAAGGTCGCCGCCGGCTATGTGACGGTGACCAACAAGGGCGCCGCGCCGGACAGGCTCATCTCTGCCACCGCCGACATCTCCGACAAGGCGGACATCCACGAAGCCGGCATGAAGGACGGCGTCATGAGCATGAAGCGCGTCGACGGCATCGCCATCCCGGCGGGCGGCACGCTGGCGCTGAAGCCCGGCTCCTGGCACATCATGTTCATGGGGCTGAAGCGGCCGCTGAAGCAGGGCGAGACCTTCGCCGGCTCACTGACCTTCGAGAAGGCGGGCAAGGTCGCGGTGGCGTTCACCGTCGAGGCGACCGGCGCCACGGCGCCCGCCATGCCAGGCATGACCGCCCCTGCCGCGCCCAAGAACCATGGCGGCATGGACCACATGCATCACTGATTTACGGGATGCGCTGACCGGCCGCCGCGCGCGGATCGCCCGGGTGCCACTGCAGCGTATTGAGCCGCCGGTTCTGGTCGACCAGCCTGCAGAACATCCAGGCGACCGCCGAGACGCTCAGCACGCCCAGCGCCCAAACCGCGATGATCACGGTCTCGCCGACGCCCGCCAGCATCCTGCCGAGCCACGATACCGTCTCCACCACCTGCGGCTCGGCCGCCAGCATGTCGGCGTTGCCCGACATCCAGTCGCCCGACACATCGACCAGCGCATAGGCCAGCCAGGCCGCGCCGCTCCACGGCGTCAACAGGATCAGCGCCACGAACCAGATGAAGATCTTCATTCCACGACTTTCCACGATGTGGTGATCGAGCCGTCTTCGGCCTTGAGCCGCGCCAGCTTGTCCAGGTGACCCTGCAGCAGCTTCACGTTGCGGACATTGGCGCGGAAGAACACGTCGCCCACCCAGCCGACCAGCGGAACCATGCTGATCGCCGCGTCGACGCCCACATTGAGGGCCATCTTCCCCATCAGCGACCTGGGCGCGCCGAGCTGGTGCGCCTCCCAGACCAGATAGGCCGAGACGCCGGTCGCCAGCAGCGTACCGGCGCCGGGAACGACGTTGAGCAGCGCGTCGGCGCCGACCCGGATGTTGGTGCCCGGCACCACGAACGCATTGTCCATCAGCCGTGCGACGGCATCGAGCCGTGCGCGCGCCGACGCGTGCGGGTTTTCTTCCTTCGCATAGGACTGATAATTGGCAGATCCGGCGTAAGCCATGGGCGACTCCCAGAATTCAGGCGCGTCCGCGCCCGTCAGGTGGAAGAGTCCGACATCGCGGTTGGGAAACCGCCAGAGGGGCCCGGACCCAGTACTGTCACAGATGGCGATTGCCGCGGCGGATTCAAGTGTCGCCCCATCATCACCCGCCCTGTCATCGCCGCGGACATGCGGCTATACAGTGCGTCGTTCCAGGGAGATCCGGGTGAAGCAGGTCGACGTCATCGTCATCGGCGCCGGGGCAGCCGGCATGATGTGCGCCGCCGAGGCCGGCAAGCGCGGCCGCTCCGTGCTGGTGATCGAGCACGTCCTCGCGCCCGGCGAGAAGATCCGCATCTCCGGCGGCGGTCGCTGCAACTTCACCAATCTGGGCGCCGGCCCGGCCAACTATATCTCGGACAATCCGGGCTTCTGCATCTCGGCGCTGCGCCGCTATACCCAGCGCGATTTCATCGCCCTGGTGGACCGGCACGGCATCGCCTGGCACGAGAAGACGCTGGGCCAGCTGTTCTGCGACGGCCCGTCCCGGCAGATCATCGACCTGCTGGTGACGGAGATGAAGCGCCACGGCGCAAACCTGCGCCTGGCCACGGCCGTTTCCGGCATCGAGCGGACCGCCGACGGATTTTCCGTGGCGCTGCCCGGCGGCGCGGTGCGCTGCCGGTCCGTCGTCATCGCGAGCGGCGGCCTGTCGATCCCGAAGATGGGCGCGACCGGCTTCGCCTATGACGTCGCCCGGCAGTTCGGCCTCGGCATCGTCGCGCCGCGCCCGGCGCTGGTGCCGCTCACCTTCGATCCCGCCACCCTCGAGCGGCTGAGGCCGCTGGCCGGCGTCGCCGTCGACGCCGCCTCGGTCCGCTGCGGCAAGACCCGGTTCGACGAGGCGATGCTGTTCACCCACCGGGGCCTCAGCGGCCCGGCGATCCTGCAGATTTCGTCCTACTGGAAACAAGGCGAGGAGATCGCCGTCAGCCTGCTGCCCGGCACCGACGTTTTCGCCGAGCTTCGTACCGCGCGCACCGCGAACGGCCGCCAGGCGCCGCATACCGCCCTTTCCGCGCTGCTGCCCAAGCGTCTCGCCCAGGCCATTACCGACCGCGAGGGCATGGCGGGCAACATCGCCGACCTGTCGGACAAGCGCCTGCGCCAGCTCGAGGCCGCGATCAACGACTGGCGCGTCGTCCCCGCCGGCACCGAAGGCTACCGCACCGCCGAGGTCACCGCCGGCGGCATCGACACGAAGGATCTGGACTCGAAGACCATGCAGGCCCGCACGGTCCCCGGCCTGTTCTTCATCGGCGAGGCCGTCGACGTCACCGGCTGGCTCGGCGGCTACAATTTCCAATGGGCGTGGTCGTCCGGCTGGAGCGCCGGCCAGGTGGCGTGATGCTATGACTTTCCTCCACCATCCCATGGGAGTAGCCTTGGAACGCTGAAGCGTTGGGAGGCGCGCCGATGGACCTATACCGCCAGGTCATCGATCTGATCGTCACCGCGCCCGATCGCAAGCCGGCCGCCGGCTTGCCGCGCCTGCTCGACTCCCTGTTCGCCGATCTGGCCGCCGACCCGCTTCCGCGTCCGGTCGACGACACCGAGGGCATGATCTGGAGCGCCTGGACGTCGCATCCCCATCCGGACGCCGCCGACGCCATGGGCCGGGCGCTGCGTATGATGCACGCCCATTCCTGGGAGGTGGCCGAACGCGAGCTGGACCGGCTGATCGCCGGTTTTCCGCTATGGGCCGAGGCGTGGAACAAGCGCGCCACCGTGCTGTTCCTGATGGACCGGGACGACGAGAGCGTCGCCGACATCATCCAGACCCTGAAGCTGGAGCCGCGCCATTTCGGCGCCCTGTCCGGCTATGGCCAGATCTGCCTGCGCCGCGGCGACGAAGCCGGCGCGCTGGTGGCGTTGGAGGAGGCGCTGCGCATCCACCCGCACCTCGACAGCGTCCGCGACGCGGTCATCGCCCTCGGCAAGCGCCTCGGCGGCACGCTAAACTGAGCGCATTCACTCACGGCGTCGCGGGAGATCACCTCCAGCGCGAACCAGGGCTTTCAAGCCTCCGTGACTCTGCTCGCAGAATCGAATCTTTATAGATCCGGCCTGTCCGCCGGATCCGGATTCGCCTGCGAATAGTAAGTGATCCACCGGTGCAGCCGCTGGTTGCCCAGCTCGTTGCGGCCGAAGATCACGTCCGGAATCGCGCCCGACGCCAGGCCTTCCTGCACGCCGTCGACGGTCTTGTAGTCCTCGTCCTTGACCACGTCGTGCAGCATCTTGCTGCGCATGGCGACCATGGCCTTCTCCTCCTCGGTCTCCGGCGCCTTGGCGGCCAGGAAAACCTGGTGCGTCACCGACCGGTCGTGCCGGTCGCCGGGGAAAAGTTGCGACACCACGCCGCCCTCGCCATGGCGCACCGCCAGCGAGACATGCGGGAACAGCGTCCGGATCACCGTCAGCCCATCGTTCAGCTTGCGCTCGGCCGCCGGCTTGCCGGTCGCCGGCAGGATGTCGTGATGCGCGAAGCCGATCCGCTGATGCGGGCCGAACGCGTCATAGGTCAGCACGTTGGATTGCGAGAACACCGCGATGGTCTTCGGGTGCAGCGAGGCGATGTGATAACCGTCCACATAGCCGTCATGGGCCAGCTTCCAGTTGGCGGTCTCGAGCTGCTGGGAGGCGACCACTTCCCACTTGTCCATCTCCAGCTTCTCCAGCTCCTCGCGGAAGCCGCCCAGCCAGGCGTCGACGTCGATCGCCGCGCCCGGCGTCAGGCTGACCAGGATCAGCCCGGCCACCTCGGCGCAGGGCAGCTCGGTGAGCCCTTCGCCGTCCACGTCGAAATCGCCGAACTTCTCGGGGTCGCTCACCTTCACGAGCCGGCCGTGGTCGTCATAGCTCCAGGCGTGATAGGGACACACCATCCGCACGCACTTGCCGGCGCCTTCCTCCATCACCCGCGCGCCCCGGTGCCGGCAGACGTTCATGAACGCCCGCACCACGCCGTCGCGGCCGCGGATCATCACCACAGGCACGCCGACCACCTTCATGGCCTTGTAGCGGCCCGGCTGGCGCAATTCGCCGGTGAAGGCCAGCAGCAGCGGCAGCCGCCTGAAGATGCGCGCCACCTCCACCGCCCAAACCGCCGGATCGAGATAGTAGGACGCCGGCATGCGCATCACGCCCGGCGCGGAATCGGTGGTGCCGCCGCGCGCGTGGTCGGCGAGGCGGTCGGCGATGTCATTGTAGTCGTCGAAGCGGTCCATGGCAGCCTGTTACCGGCAGGTACATCGAGCGCCTTTTATACCGCGCCAGAACCGGACGGGATATGCCGATGGTCGGCGCGGCTAGACCTTGACCACGACCTTGCCGAGCATCTCGCCCTTCGCCAGCCGGTCGATGGCCTGCGGCACCTGGTCGAAGCCGAAAACCTTGTCGACCGGCACGGCGATCCTGCCCGCTTCGGCGAGCCGGACCAGCTCGGCATGCTGGGCGCGGGTTTCCTCGGTGGTGCGTGCGCCGGCGAAGGCGCCGACCACCGAATAGGACTTCAGCACCACATGCAGCGGATCGACCTTGGCCCACGCGCCGCTGCCATAGCCGATCAGCACGATGCGGCCGTGCTGGGCGACGCATTTGGTCGCCGCCTCGTAGGCGCTGCCGCCGACGGGGTCGTAGATCAGGTTGGCGCCCTCGTTGCCGGTGATCTCGCGCACCGCCTTGTGGATCGGCTGTTCCGCGTAATTCACCACGTGGTCCGCGCCCAGCTTGCGGCAGAACTCGGCCTTCGCGGCGTTGCTGGCGGTGGCGATCACCGTCGCGCCGCAGGCCTTGCCCAGCATGATCGCCGCCGAACCCGACGAGCCCGCGCCGCCCAGCACCAGCAGCGTCTCGCCCGCCTGGAGGTGGCCGCGCTGGATCAGGCCGACATAGCCGGTGTGATAGGGCACATAGAAGCCGGCGGCTTCCTCGTCGCTGAAATTCTTCGGGATCGTCATGGCCGAGGACGACGAGGCCAGCGTGTAGTCGGCGAAGCCGCCCGCGCCCGCCGCGAAATTGGTCGAGGTCATCACCTTCTCGCCGATCTTCACGTCGGCGTCGGGTCCGACGGCGGTCACTACGCCGACCACTTCCTGGCCTGGCGTCACCGGCGGCGCCGACACTGCCGGATAGTTGCCTCGGATCATCAGCACGTCGGGCAGGCCGACGCCCGCCGCAGACACCTTCACCTGGATCTGGTTGCCCTTCGGCTCGGGCACCGGCGCGTCGACCAGCTTGAGCACATCGACCGCTTCCCCGAAACTTTCCGCCCGCCACGCCCGCATCCGCATCCCCCTTGTCGTTGTCGTTGGCCGGGGCATCCGCCCTGTCCATCGGGCGCGCAGGGTATTCGGCGGCGACGCCGGGGGCAAGTACGCAGGCAACCGCCACGCCCCTTCCCAACCGGCACAACCAGCGGCATACTCCGGCGCGGGGGCGCCCCCATCACGGGTTGCACATGAAGAATATCGCTGTTTTCTGCGACGGCACATGGCAGAGCCTGGGCCAGCCCAATCCCACCAACGTGTCGCGTCTTGCCCGCTGCGTGGCGCCGGAAAGCCCGGCCACCGCAGCCGATCCGGCCATGCCGCAGGTGGTGTTCTATGACGACGGCGTCGGCGTCGGCCAGGGTGTGCTCGACGACGTGGTCAAGGTCGTCGGCGGCGGCCTTGGCGAGGGCCTCGACGCCAAGATCGCCCAGGCATACCAGTTCCTCTGCCTCAACTATGCGCCGGGCGACCGAATCTTCATCTTCGGCTTCTCGCGCGGCGCCTATACGGCGCGCAGTCTCGCCGGCCTGCTGCGCAAATGCTGGATCCTCCGGCGCGACCGGATCGGCGAGCTGGGCAACGCCATCGCCCTCTACCGCAACCGCAGGGTGGGCGTGAACGACCAGGCCACGCTGGATTTCAAGAAGGTCAACAGCCAGCCCGTCGCCGCCGCGCCCAACGTGGCCGGCGCGATCGACACCCGCGGCAGCGTGCGCTACGTGGGCGTCTGGGACACGGTGGGCTCGCTGGGCGTGCCCCAGGTGCTGCCCTTCGCCAACCAGGTGAACGACAAATACCGCTTCCACGACACCGAGCTGTCCAGCTTCGTCGAGCGGGCGCGCCATGCCGTGTCGATCGACGAGCGCCGCAACACCTTCCAGCCCACCCTGTGGACCAACATGGACAAGCTGAACGCCGACAGCGGCGGCGCCAAGCTGCCGCCGGAGCAGCAGCCCTACCAGCAGCACTGGTTCCCCGGCACCCATGGCAGCGTCGGCGGCGGCGACAGCGACAAGGGCCTGTCGCTCGGGCCGCTGTGCTGGATCGCCGAGGGCGCGGCGCAGGCCGGGCTGGTCTGGGACCAGGCCATGCTGACGGGCTACACCAGTGGCTGCAATCCGGCGGGTACCTTCGCCAAGCAGGATTCCTCGCTGCGCGACTTCTTCGTCGGCGCCGGCCTTGCCGACCGCCAGCCGCCGCCCAGCTTCCGCGACGTCTCGGAGTATACCCGGACGCGCTGGCGCACCATCAAGACCTACCGGCCCAAGGTGCTGAACGCGTTCAAGGACGAGTTCTAGGACGCCCGCCACCCAGGCCCCACCAGGTCGCCAGCGCGTCGAGGCCCGCGGCGAGGAGTTTTATCGCGGCAGAGCTCACCGGCTGGTCGAACTGACAGACGCGCTTGACCACCTGCACCGTGTCGGCCCCCAGCGCCGCCAGGTGCGCGTCCGCCCGCGCCAGCGCCTTGCGCGCGCCACTGCGCCGGCGGTCATCCGTGTCGAGCGTTTCCGGCTCGGCGCTTCCCGGCAGGTCGCCGCGCGGGCGTCCGACATCGACAGCCCGGGCAAAAGGCCTGCCATACGCCGCCCAGGCCAGTTCCTGGTAGCGCTCGCCCGCATCGAACAGGCGGCGACCGATGACGCCGCGCGCCAGCAAAATGGCGAGTTGCGACCGCGACAGCGCCGGGTCGATGTCGGCGACCACCTTTCC
>JBKJNE010000282.1:0-3313 GCA_046596015.1 Alphaproteobacteria bacterium | reverse complement strand
GCTCACCCGTCCGGTCTCGGGCATCGCCATGGGCCTGATCCTGGAGGGCAAGGATTTCGCGGTGCTCTCCGACATCCTCGGCGACGAGGATCATCTCGGCGACATGGATTTCAAGGTGGCGGGCACGTCGGTCGGCATCACCTCGCTGCAGATGGACATCAAGGTCACCGGCATCACCAAGGAGATCATGCAGACCGCTCTCGCGCAGGCGCAGGGCGGCCGGATCCACATCCTGGCCGAGATGGCCAAGTCGCTCGACCATGCCCGTGACGAGCTCAGCTCGAACGCGCCGCGCATCGAGACCATGACCGTGCCGAAGGACAAGATCCGCGAAGTCATCGGTACCGGCGGCAAGGTGATCCGGGAGATCGTCGAGCAGACCGGCGCCAAGATCGACATCGAGGACGACGGCACCATCAAGATCGCCTCCAGCGATCCGGACGCCATCAAGAAGGCCCGCGCCTGGATCACCGGCATCGTCGCCGAGCCGGAAATCGGCATGATCTATGACGGCAAGGTGGTCAAGGTCGTCGATTTCGGCGCCTTCGTGAACTTCATCGGCAACAAGGACGGCCTCGTCCATATCTCCGAACTGCGCGAGGATCGTGTCGCCCAGGTCGGCGACGTGGTCAAGGAAGGCCAGCCGGTAAAGGTGAAGGTCCTGGGCGTCGACGACCGCGGCAAGGTGCGCCTGTCCATGCGGCTGGTGGACCAGGAAACCGGCGAGGAAATCGCCGATACCCGCGAACCCAAGAAGCAGCGGCGCGACTGATCGAGCTTGGATTCTGTACGGTTTTGGCCTATGTGCCTGCTAGGCACTAGGCTGAACCGTGACGGGTCCGCGCAAGATGAAGGCGCTCAACGCCATTAGGATCGCTGGTAAGGAAGTTCTGCCGCTCATCGAGGGCGGCAAGGGCATCTCCATTTCCAACGGCACCAGCGCCGGCGCGTGGGCCGGCGCCGGCGGTATCGGCACGGTCTCCTGCGTCAACGCCGACAGCTACGATTCCGGCGGCAGGCTGATACCGCAGCTCTACAAGGGGCGCACCCGCGTCGACCGGCACGAGGAGCTGATCGACTTCGGCATCAAGGGCGGCCTCGCCCAGATCCGCGAGGCCTATGAGCGGGCCGCCGGCAACGGCTTCATCAACATCAACGTGCTGTGGGAGATGGGCGGCGCCCAGCGGGTGCTGCACGGCGTCCTGGAGCGCGCCAAGGACCTGGTCCACGGCGTCACCTGCGGCGCGGGCATGCCCTACAAGCTGGGCGAGATCGCCGCCCGCTATGGGGTACGTTATTACCCGATCATTTCCTCCGGCCGTGCCTTTCGCGCCCTGTGGAAGCGCGCCTATTTCAAGTTCGCCGAGATGCTCGGCGGCGTGGTCTACGACGACCCGTGGCTGGCCGGCGGCCATAACGGGCTTTCGAATTCCGAAGACCCGCTGCGGCCCGAGGCGCCCTATCCGCGCATCGTCGAGCTGCGCAAGACCATGAACGAGTTCGGCCTGCAGGACACCCCGATCATCATGGCGGGCGGCGTCTGGTACCTGCGCGACTTCGAGGACTGGATCGACAATCCGGAAGTGGGTCCGATCTGCTTCCAGTTCGGCACCCGCCCGCTGCTGACCCGGGAAAGCCCGATCCCGGAGCAGTGGAAGCAGCGGCTGATGACGCTGGAGGAAGGCGAGGTGCAGCTGCACCGCCATTCGCCCACCGGCTTCTATGCCTCGGCAGTGCGCAACGACTTCCTGGTCGAGCTCGATGGCCGCAGCGAGCGCCAGATCGCCTACACCGCCGAGCCGGTCGGCGAGCACCAGGTGCCGTTCTCGCTGGGCGCCCGCAAGAACACCGTCTACCTGACGCCGGGCGACGCCGAGCATGTGGCCGGCTGGCAGGCCGAGGGCTACGACCAGCCCATGCGCACCCCCGACCAGACGCTGATCTTCGTGTCGGCACCCAAGCAGCGCGAGATCCAGAAGGACCAGGCCGACTGCATGGGCTGCCTCAGCGCCTGCCGGTTCTCCAACTGGGCCGACCACGGCGACTTCTCCAACGGCAAGAAGGCCGACCCGCGCAGCTTCTGCATTCAGAAGACACTGATGGACATCGCCCATGGCGGCGACCTCGACAGCAACCTGATGTTCGCCGGCCACAGCGCCTACCGCTTCAAGCAGGACCCGTTCTACTCGAACGGCTTCGTCCCCACGGTGAAGCAGCTCGTCGAGCGCATCCGCACCGGCGACTGAACCCGCTCCGTCAGCACCCTCGGTCCAGCATTGTCACCATGGTTGCACCGCTGCGCCAGGTGTCCACCGTGCCTGGTGATCCGCCGCGGTCGCAGGGCGCTTGTCGCGGATCGGCGGCGCGGCGTCCGGCGTCGGCAATGCCGCCCGGCCGGCTAGAACCCGTAACCACCGGTTTCCGGCACCGGCAGCGCGCGCTGATTGTAGAGCATCTTCGTCCGGCGCTCGATTTCCTCGGGCGGCAGGTCGGCCGGGTTGGCGGCGAACTCGGCGCCGACCGCCAGGCCGCGCTGCACCGCCGGGCGGTCGCTCAGCTCGTCGAACCAGCGCTTGAAATACTTGAAATCGTTGATGTCCTGGCGGTGGAACTTCCAGTTCACCGTCCACGGATAGGCCGCCATGTCGGCGATGGTATAGCTGTCGCCGGCCAGGTAGCGGCGGTCGTAGAGCCGGTTGTTCAGCACGCCGTACAGCCGGTTGGCCTCGTCGGTGAAGCGGCGCACGGCATAGGACAGGTCGCCGTGCTGGTCGCCGGCGCGCAGGAAATGGCCGCACTCTCCCAGCTTCGGCCCCTGGTTCGCCATCTGCCAGAACACCCACTGCACCACGTCGTACTTCGTGCGTATATCCTGGGGCCAGAACCGGCCGAACTTCTCCGCCAGGTAGAGCAGGATGGCGCCGGATTCGAACACGCTGACGGCCGCGCCGCCGCCTGCGGGCGCGTCGTCGACCATGGTCGGCATGCGGTGGTTGGGATTGATCGCCAGGAAATCGGGCTTGAACTGGTCGCCCGCGCCGATGTTGCACGGGATGACGGTGTACTCGACCCCGGTTTCCTCGAGGAAGATGGTGACCTTCTTGCCGTTCGGCGTCGGCCAGTAGTGGAGATTGATCATCGGCTATCCCTCATTGCCGCCCGCAGCGGCGGCGCGACGGTTTCCCCAGGTTCAGTGCAGGGAAGGGTAAACTGCGCGAACGCGGCCGGCCAGAGCCGTCGCGTCGCCGGAAGCCGATGTGATCGCGCGCGTGCGCCGATCAGCGCCGCCGGAATATCAGCGCCCATCCCATGG
>JBKJNE010000186.1:0-20647 GCA_046596015.1 Alphaproteobacteria bacterium | reverse complement strand
GGAAACGGCCCTCGCGAGGAGGGCCGTTCGTCGTGGTGGCTGACGCAGAGTTCAGTGGTCGAAGTCGACGGGCAAATCCCAGCAGGTGTGGGTGTCCCACAGCTTCAGCGAGCGCAGCTCCGGCCTGGCGCCCGGCTTCAGCCGCAGGCCGGGCAGACCGTCGATCAGCACGTTGAGCGCCGTCGTCGCCGTGTCACGGGTGATGGCATAGAGCGAGCGGGGCCGGTCCTCGGGCACCGCCGGATGCTTCGACGGCTTGCCGAGGCCGAAGGCGATGCCGGCGGGCAGGCCGTCGGCGCGGTACTGGCCGCGCGGCTCGCGCTGGCACAAGTCCTTGCGGCCGACGATGAACTTCTCCGGGTCCTTGTACTGGCGCGGGTCGCGGTTGGCCGCGCCGGCCGAGCAGATCAGCAGGCCGCCTTCCGGGATCAGCTTGCCGAACCGCTCCACCTCGTGCCGCGCGAAGCGCCGGGCCGCCAGCACCGGCGCCGAGTGGCGCAGCGCCTCGAGAAAGGCGAACTTGGCCATGCGGCGCTCGTCCTTGACCTTCTGGAACTCGTCCGCGTTGGTCAGCAGCAGGAACAGGGTGTTGGCAAGGCCGCCATGCAGCGTCTCGTGGTCGCCTTCCAGGAGCGTGACGACAAGGTCCTCGGCCGTTACGGGACCGCCGTCGAGTTCGAGGCCGGCAACCGCCGAGATCAGGTCCTCGCCGGGTTCGGCGCGGCGCCTGGCGAGCAGCGGCCGGAAATACGCGGTCAGCTCGCGGATCGCGGCGAGGCCATCCTGCTCGGCGAGCGGGTCGACATTGAAGCCGTGGGTCATCCTCCAATAACGCTCGCAGAACAGCGGCGCGTCTTCCTTCGGCAGGTCGAGCTGGCGGACCAGCAGCTCCAGCGCGAAGCGGGCGGCGAAGTCGATGCCGAGATTGGCGCCTCCCTTGGCCTTGATGTCGCCGACGATTTCCTCGGCGACCGCCTGGGCGTTGTCGTCGATGGCCTTCGCCTGGGCGACCAGCACCGGCAGCTCGAAGCGCAGGTCGCGGCCATAGTCGGCGATATTGTAGAACCAGCGGCGCGGGCGGGTCTCGAAATTGGCATCGTCGGTGAAGATCGACGTCACGTCGTCATAGCGCGTAATCCAGTAGGAGTTCTCCAGCCAGTCGCGGTAGCTGGGATAGTTCTCGCGCAGGATCTCCAGGAACGGGTAGGGGTTCCGGGTGAACTCCGGCGAAATCAGCTGCGCCGGCTTGATCTTGGCCGTCGACTGGCCGAGCCGCTCGCGCTGGTGGATCTCGTAGGTGCGGAAGCCGTCGCCCTTCAGGCCACCCGGCGTGATCGGCACACCGTTGCGGCCATAGGTGATCTTGGGCGCTTCAGCGTCCTGAGGCTTGCCGGTGCCTGCGGGGGCCCGGGTCGTTTCTGTGGTGCTCATGGTAATGCCCTATTTCAGGTCGTAATCGATCCAGACTTCCTTGGCCGAGATGAGGCCAATGGGCATCAGGCTGCCGTCGAAATCCTTTGGCATCTTTTCCACGTTCAGGCGCGGATTTTTCAGGTGGAGCTGCAGGATCTTGGACCCGATCACCGCCTCCTGGTGGGAAATCCAGGCGCCGGGGCACAGGTGCGGGCCGACGCCGAACGCCATGTGGCTGCACTTGCCTTCCTTGCGATAGCCGCTGCGCAGCAGCTTGCCGCTGTACAGGTCCGGCCGGAAGATGTTGAAGGTTTCCGGGTCGTTGAAGATGCGCTCGTCATGGTTGGCCGAGAAATCGACCATGTTGACCAGCGAGCCGGCCGGGATCTTCACGCCGTGCAGCTCGATGTCGAACGAGTTGTGGCGCGGCTGGCCGCCGATCGGCGTCGAGTGGCGCAGCGTTTCGTGGAACGCGACGTCCCACATGGCTTCCGGATCGGCCAGCACCGCGTCGAGCTGCCGCGGGTTCTGCAGCAGCAGATACCACATGTTCAGGATGGCGCCGCGGGTGGTCTCGCCGCCGCCGCCCACCACCAGCGCGATGTTCGAGGTGATCTCCTCGGTCGACAGATAGTCGCCGTCGATCTGGGTCTCGCACAGCTTGGAGATGATGTCCTTGCCGATCGGGTTGCCGGCGGCGTCGTAGAGATAGGTCGGGTGCGCGCGGCGCTCCTCGACCAGCGTGCCGACATAGTCCTCCAGATCCTGGCGCGCCTCGAGGCCCTGATGGTGGGTCTCCGAGCCGCCGAGGCCGGACATCATGGAATTGTACCAGTAGAAGAACTTCTTCCGGGACTCCTTGGGGAAGCCCAGCACGTCGCAGACCACGCGGATCGGGAACTCGTTGGCGAATGCCTTGCCGATGGCCACGGTGCGCACGCCGTTGCGGTCCTCCACGACGCTTTCATCGAGGTTGTCCCAGTCGGCGATCATCTCTTCCGCGATGCTCTCGATGGCGTGCATGCGGTTGTCCAGCGACTTGCCGACCAGATGCTGGCCGTAGAGGTTGCGCCGGCGCCGGTGTTCGACGCCGCTCAGCTCCAGCTGGGTGTTACCCAGCACGCCGCTCGACGAGCCCTTCGGGATGGTGTTGAAGCCCTCGTCGTCGAAATAGCAGGTGGTGATGTCGTCGTAGCGGGTGACGTAGTAGCAGTTGTGCAGCTTGTCGAAGAACACCGGATAGTGGTCCCGCATGATCCGGTAGTACGGATAGGGATTCCGGAAGAACTCGAAGGCATTGAAGATGCGCGGGTCGAGCAGCGGCGTGCCATCGGGCGCATGGCCCATGTCATACGCCTGGCCGACCGGCATCAGCGGGAAGTCATGGCTCGACAGCGACTGCGCGCGCGGCGCGCGGCCGGCCGCCGGGGCATCGCCCTCGGCCGGCCTGGCGTCGGTATTCTCGACGATGTTGCTGAGAAAAGCGGTGATGGAGTCCATTCGAGGGCCTCATTCGGTTCAGGTTGGGCCGGATGGTGCCAACCTACATCCTGGATGCCGGGTTGGCAATCAATCAAAAGTCACACGTGACTGGATAACCGGCGGAAATCCGCCGTGCTCAGAACACGACGGGCAGGTTCCAGCAGGTGTGCATTTCGCCGAGCCGAAGACTGCGCAGCTCCGGCGTCGCGCCGGGCTTCAGCCTGATGTCGGGCACCATGTCCAGCAGCACGTTCGACGCCGTCGTCGCCGTGTCGCGGGTGATGGCATAGAGCGATCTCGGCCGGTCCTCGGGCACCGCCGGATGCTTGGACGGCTTGCCCAGGCCGAGCGCCACGCCCGCGGGCAGGCCGTCGGCGCGGTACTGGCCGCGCGGCTCGCGCTGGCACAGATCCTTGCGGCCGACGATGAACCTGTCGGGATCCTTGTACTGGCGCGGGTCGCGGTTGGCGGCGGCGGCCGAACAGTGCAGCAGGGCGCCGATCGGGATCAGCCTGCCGAAGCGCTCGACCTCATGCCGCGCGAAGCGGTTGGCGGTAAGCACCGGCGCCGAATGGCGCAGCGTTTCCAGATACGCGAACTTCACCATGCGCCGCTCGCGTTTCACCAGGTCCAGCTGGTCCTGATGGGTCAGCAACTGGAACCACATGTTGGCGAGCGCGCCGTGCAGCGTCTCGTGATCCTGCTCCAGCAGCGTTACCACCAAGTCCTCGGCGGTCGCCGGGCCGCCGTCCGGATCGAGCGCCGCCAGCGCCGAGATCAGATCGTCGCCCGGATTGGCGCGCCGCGCGGCCAGGATCGGGCGGAAATACCCGACCAACTCCTGGATGGCGGCCAGGCCGGCCTGCCGGCTCTTCGGTTCCCACATGGCGCCGCGCTGCATGCGCCAGTAGCGGTCGACGAATTTGGGGAAATCTTCCGCCGGCAGGTCGAGCACGCAGGCGAGCAGCTCCAGCGGCAGCCGGGCGGCGAACTCGATGGCGAGGTCGGTGCCGCCATTGTCCCTGAAGCCGTCGACGATCTCGCGGGCGATGCGCTCCACATTGGCGTCGATGCGGGTCGCCTGCGCCGTCAGCAGCGGCACTGCCTCGCCCAGGTCGCGGCCCAGATCCTCGATGCCATAGAACCAGCGCTTCGGCCTTGTCTCGAAATTGGCGTCGTCGGTGAAGATCGACGTCACGTCGTCGTAGCGCGTCACCCAGAACGAATTGCCCAGCCAGTCGCGGTAGAACGGATAGTTCTCGCGCAGGATATCCAGCACCGGGTAGGGATTTTTGATGAACTCGGGTGAGATCAGCTGGATCGGACGGATCTTGTCGGTGGCTTCCTTGACCCGCTCGCGCTGGTAGACCTCGTAGGTCCGGTAATCGTTCTGGTTGCCGTTGCGGGTGTACAGCGGCACGCCGTTGCGGCCGGTGAACGCATCCTTGTCGGGAGCGCCGGCGCCGTAGGCCGGCGGCTTGGCCGCTTGCTTCGCTTCAGTGCTCATGCCGCCCGTCCTAGGCCAGATCGTAGTCGAGCCACAGCTCGCGGGTCTTGTTGATGCCGATGGGCGCTAGGCTGACGCCGTCGATGTCCTTGGGCATGCGGTCCCGGTTGATCCGCGGGTTCTTCATGGTCCGCGACAGGATCTTCGAGCCGATCACCGCTTCCTGGTGGGATATCCAGGCGCCCGGGCACATGTGCGGGCCGACGCCAAACGCCATGTGGCTGCACTTGCCCTCCTTGCGGTAGCCGCTGCGCAGCAGCTTGCCGGTGTAGAGGTCGGGCCGGAAGATGTTGAAATTGTCCGCGTCGTGGAAGATGCGCTCGTCGTGGCTGCCCGAGAAATTCACCATCTCGATCAGCGATCCGGCGGGCACGGTGGTGCCACGGATCTGCACGTCGAAGGTGGCGTGGCGCGGCTGGCCGCCGATCGGGTTGGAATGGCGCAGCGTCTCGTGGAACACGGCATCCCACAGGGTCTCATCCGCCAGCGCCGCGTCGGCCTGATCCGGCTTCTGCAGCAGGCTGTACCACATGTTCATCAGCGTGCCGCGCGTCGTCTCGCCGCCGCCCGCGACCACCAGCGCGATCAGCGCGGTGATTTCCTCGGTCGACAGATAGTCGCCGTCGACCTGGCTCTCGCACAGCTTGGAGATGATGTCCTTGCCAATGTTCCTGCCGTCATTATCGTACAGGAAGGTGGGCCGTGCCCGCCGCTCCTCGACGATCGACTCCACGTAGTCCTCGAGGTGCTGACGCGCTTCCATGCCCTGCTTGTGGGTCTCGGAGGCGCCCAGGCCGCTCATGATCGAATTGTACCAGTAGACGAAGTTGCCGCGCGCTTCCCTGGGGAAGCCCAGCACGTCGCAGACCACGCGCACCGGAAAGGCGTCGGCGAAGGCCTGGCCCAGCTCGATGGTGCGCACGTTGCCGTTGGTGATGCACCACGGCGCGTCCACGTTGCTCCAGTCGTCGATCATCTCCTGCGCCAGCCGCTCGATGGCCGGCACCCGGTTCTCCAGCGCCTTGCCGACCAGGTGCTGGCCGAACAGGTTCCGCCGGCGGCGGTGCTCGACGCCGCTCAGTTCGTGGGTCACGTTCCCCAGCACGCCGTTCGACGAGCCCTTCGGAATCGTGTTGAACCCGATGTCGTCGAAATAGCACTCGGTCATGTCGTCGTAGCGGGTGACGTAATAGGTGTTGTTGAGCTGGTTGTGATAGACCGGATAGTGGTCGCGCAGCAGCCGGTAATACGGCCACGGATTCCGGCGGAACTCGGCGGAAAAGAAGATGCGCGGGTCGATCAGCGGCGTGCCGTCCGGCGCCGTTCCCATATCGACTCGCTGGCCCACCGGCATCAGGGGAAAGATGTCCTGGAAGTCGCCATCCGCCGCTTTTTCCACGGCTTCTCCGGCGTCGGCGCCGATGGCGCGGGCGAACACCGAGGCGAAGGGTTCCGTATTCATTTCAAGTCCCCGTTCAAGTCTGACTTTTCTGCAAACGCACGTTACATCTTACCCCGCCCGATAGCAACGGCCGATAAAGTCATGCTTGACTTGACGGAGTCTCGCGAGCGTAATGCGCGCTTCGGTGTGACGCCGCGCCGTATGGGGAGAAACGCCGCCTTCGCGGGCCGCTGGGGCCATTTTCCGGCCTGTGGCCGCACGATCCAGGTGGTACAGTGACGTCGCGGGAAGATTGAAAAACGAGCCGACCGTGCCGGGTCGGCCAAGCAAGCTTGAGGCTCGGAAACACGATGACTTACGTAATCAGCAACGCCTGCATCGACGTCAAGGACATGTCCTGCATCGAAGTCTGCCCGGTGGACTGCATCTACCAGGAAGATGATGACCGCATGGTCTACATCGAGCCGGACCAGTGCATCGATTGCGGGGTGTGCGTTTCGGCCTGTCCGGTGGGCGCGATCTTCGCCGACCACGAAATCCCGCCGGCCGCCAAGGACTTCATCGGGATCAACGCGCTGTACTTCAAGGACAAGGACGCCGCGCGCGCCAAGTCGGCCGAGCGGGCCGGCACCAGCATCTGATTTCAATCCAGCCATCCCGTTCCCGGTGCCCCGGGCTTTGGATACCCTCGTGGCTCTTGGCTGCGGCATCCTTTCGGTGCGCGGCGCCTTGTACCATCAGCAGTTTCTCGGCGTACAGCGCAGCCAGGATATGACCGGGATCTGAGCGCGCGCCCTGCGACGGGTCGCCGCCGTCCTCCATCACGAGCAGAATCTTCAGCCGGGAAAATTGAATGCGGCCGCCAGCTGTGCTTCCCTCGCACAAGCATGACGGGAGACGACCATGAAGCTCTACAATTTCGCCGCGCCCAATCCGCAGAAGGTCCGCATCTACGCCGCCGAGAAGGGCATTCCGCTCGAGCTCGTCGACGTCGACGTCATCAACCATGGCCTTCGCACGCCGGAGATGCTGGCGAAGAATCCGCTCGCCGTCGTGCCGTTCCTCGAACTCGACGACGGGACGGTGATTCGCGAATCCCTCGTGATCATCGAATATCTGGAAGAACTGTATCCGCGACCGCCGATGCTCGGCCGCTCGCCGCTCGAGCGTGCGCGCATCCGCGAGATCGACCGTCTTGCCGAGCTGGGCCTGATGGTCGAACTGGCGCACTACGCCCACAACATTTCGCCGTTCTTCGCCGACAAGGGTCCGCAGTCGCCGGACGCCGCGAAGATGGCGGTCAACTGCTACCGCAAGAACCTCGCCATCATGGACCGGGAGATCGGCGGCAAGCCCTTCGTCGCCGGCGACACGCCTTCGGTCGCCGACTGCACCCTCTATGCGACGATCGCTTTCGGCGACTATGTGGGGCTGAAGGACGCCGACGGGTTTTCCAACATCGCCCGCTGGCGCGAGGCGTTTTCGCGGCGGCCGAGCGCGTCGGCCTAACGCACGGGGAAATCGAAATAGGTCTCGGGGAACGGCTCGTCCCGCAGGGTGAAGTGCCACCATTCCTTGTCGAAAGGCTTGAAGCCGTGGCGCTCCATCGCCAGCTTCAGCAGCAGCCGGTTGGCGCGCTGTACGCCGGTGAGGCCGGTGTAGTCGGGCCAGGATTCAGGTCCAAAGAAATCGAATGCCGTGCCCATGTCCAGGTCGGCCGCGGTGCCGTCCTTGCCGATGGTGACCAGCGTCAGGTCGACGGTGCTGCCGCGGCTGTGGCTGGAGCGGGTCGCCACATAGCCCTCCTCGAACAGCTTCTGCTTGTCGATGTCCGGGTAATAGGTGCGCTTGGCCGCGGGATCGTCCTGCATGACGGACCAGCGGAGGAAATGCGCGACGGCCCGGGCCGGCCGGTAGGCGTCGAAGATCTTCAGACCCAGCCCGAACGGCTGCAGGTCGGCCTGGACCCGCCTGAGGACTTCCGCGGCCTGCGCCGACAGCAAGGCGCGCGCCGCCTCGTAGCCGTCGATCCGCTGGCCGACGAAGTTGTCGGCGCCGGCGTAGCGGAGGTCGAGCACCAGGCCGGGCACCACCTCGTCCGCATGGACGAAGCCTTGGGGCAACGGATCGTCTGCGGCAAAGGCGGGGACCGTCGAAAGCATCAGCAAAAGTCCGATCAGGGCGGGAAGGGCGCGCATGCCGCTCATGCTACCGGCAACGGCGCCCGGCGTGAACCCGCGTGGCGCGCTCCTTGCCCGGATGGTCCGGAAGGTTTATGAGAGGGCCGTTCCGCGCCGCGTGTGGATCCTTCGGAGGTGTGCATGGTCTGGAAAATTCTCATCCTTGTCGCGCTTCTGCTGCTCGTGTTCGGCAGGGGCAAGTTCTCGGAACTGATGGGTGACCTGGCCAAGGGCATCAAGAGTTTCCGCCAGGGCATGGCCGAAGAGGAGCACGAGCCGGTGACGATAAAGCCGGCTCCGGCGCTGGAGGCACCGCAACAGGCGCCCGTCGCGGCCGATTCCACGCGCAAGGAAAACAGCTGACTCAGCCGGGTCCTTGGGCTCAGCCGACCAAGTACAGCCCCGCGAGACCGGCCAGGCCGATGGCGATCCGCCACCAGCCGAACACGGAAAAGCCTCGCCGGCTGACGAACTCCAGCAGCACCCGCACCACCAGCAGCGCGGTGACGAACGCCGTGATGAAGCCCACGGCGATCAGCGCCTTGTCGCTGAAATCCAGGATATGCCGGTTCTTGAAAAGGTCGTAGACGACAGCGCCCGCCATGGTCGGCATGGCGAGGAAGAACGAGAACTCGGCGGCCGACCGCTTGTCGGCGCCCATCAGCAGCGCGCCGACGATCGTCGCCCCCGACCGTGACACGCCCGGCACCATGGCCAGGCACTGGCAAAGCCCCACGCCGAACGCCATCGGCAGCGGATAGGCCATGGCGTCGGCATGGCGCACCGGCAGCTTCACCCGATCGACCACCAGCAGGATAAGGCCGCCGCCGATCAGCATGACGCAGATCAGGCCCGGGCTCTCGAACAGCACTTCCTTGATGTAATCGTGGGCGAGCGCGCCGATCACCGCGGCGGGCAGGAACGCGATCAGGATGCTGACGATGAAGCGCCGTGCCTTCGGATCGCGCGGCGCCGCGGCGGCCACGCCCAGCAGCCGCTGGGTATAGACAAGCAGCAGGGCAAGGATCGCACCGAGCTGGATCACCACCTCGAAGGTCTTGCCGGTCGATTCGAACCCCATGAAGTGACCGGCCAGCAGGATGTGGCCGGTCGACGACACCGGCAGGAATTCGGTGAGGCCCTCGATCAGCCCCAGTATCAGGGCCTCGACATAGGTCTCGCCGCCCGCCGCCAGCAGCATCAGGTGCATCAGGGCATCCGTGCCGGATCGCCGCCGCCGGCGGGCGACATATCGCCCTCCGTCTCCTGCTCCTTCGCCGCGATCCGCCTGATCCGCCAGTCGCCAAGGAACAGCATGATCGGCGCGGCAATGAAGATGGACGAGCTGGCGGCGATGAATATGCCGAACAGCATCGGCACCGCGAAACTCTCGACCGCCGACCCGCCGATGATCGCCATGGGCAGCATGGCGAGGAATGCCGTGGCCGAGGTGTAGATGCTGCGCGCCAGGGTTTCGTTGATGCTCCGGTCGATGATCTCGCGCAGCGACAGCTTCTTGAAGAGCCGGAGGTTCTCGCGCATTCGGTCATAGACCACGACCTTGTCGTTCACCGAATAGCCGACCAGGGTCAGCAACGCCGCGATGGCCGTCAGGTTGAAGTCCAGCCCGGTCAGCGCGAAGAACCCGATGGTCTTGGTCACATCCAGGATGAGCGTCGCGATGGCGCCCACCGCGAAATACCACTCGAAGCGCACCCAGATGTAGAACAGCATGGCGATACTGGCGAGAACCACGGCGATCAGGCCATCCATGGCCAGTTCGCCGCTGATCTTGGGGCCGACCACCTCGGTGCGATCGAAGGTGGAGCCGGGTTGCGCCTTCTGGATCGCCTCCTTGACCCTCTCCACCGCGACCCGCTGCGCCGCGTCGCCGCCCGGCTGGGTCTCGACGCGGATCAGCACCTTGGTGTCGTTGTCGGCGCCCTGCAGCGATATGTCGCCCATGTTCAAGGCGGACAGCCCGGCGCGCAGCGCGCCCAGGTCGGCCTTGCCGTTGGGCGGCGCCACTTCCATCTGGATGCCGCCCTTGAAGTCGATGCCGTAGTTGAGCCCCGGCTTGATGAACAGACCGATCGAGGCCAGGGAGAGGACGACCGAGAAGCCGATGCCGAAGAACCGTGCGTTCATGAACCGGATATTGGTGTCGTTGGGAACCAGTTTCACCGGCGGTTCGATGCTCAGGTGTTTCAGGCCCCGCCAGCGGATGATCGCCAGCATGACCACGCGGACCACCGCAACCGCCGTGAACATGGAAATCACGATGCCGACTCCCATCGTGACGGCGAAGCCGCGCACCGGTCCCGAGCCCATCGAGAACAACAGCACCACCGCGATCAGCGTCGTCACGTTGGAATCGACGATGGTCGCGTAGGCCTTCCTGAAACCCGCGTCCAACGCCGCATAGGCGCCTATGCCCTTGCGGCTCTCCTCGCGGATTCGTTCATTGATCAGCACGTTGGCGTCCACCGCGAGCCCGATGCCGAGCACGATGCCGGCGATGCCCGGGAGGGTCAGGGTCACGCCGACGATGTTCAGCGCCGCTACGGTCAGCACGACGTTGAGAAACAGTGCGAGATTGGCGATCAGGCCCCAGCCGCCATACAGCAGCAGGATGAACACCACGACGAGGCCGAAGCCGGCCAGGCCTGACCACGCCCCCATCTTGATGGCGTCGCCGCCGACGTCCGCGCCCACCGTGCGTTCCTCGATCACGGTCAGCGGCGCGGGCAGCGCGCCGGCCTTCAGCATGGTCGACAGATCCGTGGCTTCGGTGGGCGTGAACCGGCCGGTGATGACCCCCGATCCGCCCAGGATCGGCTCGTTGATGCGCGGCGCGCTCAGCACCTTGCCGTCGAGCACGATGGCCATCCGTTCGCCGGTGTTTTCGCGCGTCGCGCGGCCGAACTGTTGGGCGCCGGTGCTGTCGAACTTGAAGCCGACCTGCGGCTCGCCGGTATATTGTTCGAAGCTGACGTCCGAGTTCTCCAGATGATCGCCGGTGACGATCGGGCGCTCGAACAGTGCCAGCTGCTCGCCCGTTTCCGAATCCGGCAGCACGAATATGCCGTGAGGCGGCGCCGCGCCTTCGGGCACGGGCGTGGTGACCAGATGGAACGTCATCTTGGCGGTACCGCCCAGCAGCCTGGTGATGCGCGCGGGATCCTGCACGCCGGGGAGCTGCACGAGGATGCGGTCGGCGCCGATGCGCTGGATGGTGGGTTCGGCCACGCCGGCGCCGTCGATGCGCTTGCGCACCACTTCGAGGCTCTGGTCCACCGCCGCGGCGATACGGCGATTCGCGCCGGCCTCGGTGAATTTCACCCGAAGCTGCGTCGCGCCGCCCGGTTCGATGGCGACATCGGGCTGGCTCGGACCCATCGCCGTGGGCGGCGCCTGGGTGACCTCGCTTATGATCTCACGCAGCCGTTCCGCCCGGCTGGGGTCGCGAAAGGTCACCATGACCGAATCGCCTACCGGCGCGGCGCGCACGCTGGAAATTTTTTCCTGCCGTACCTTGGCGGCGATGTCGTCCGCCATGGATTGCAGGCGCTCCTTCATCAGCGCCGGGGAATCAATTTCGAGAACCAGATGCGAGCCGCCGCGTAGATCGAGGCCCAGCGTCACCTGCTTCTTCGGCAGCCAGTCGGGCAGGGTGTCCAGCTGCGCCTTGCTGAACACGTTGGGGAGCGCCATCACCACCCCGAACAGGATGATCAGGCTGTACAGGTAGAGCCGCCACTTCGGGGTCTGCATGGGTGCCGCCTTTTGGGCTGGATATGGGAGCCGTCGCCGTGCGGGCGGGCTCCCTCATGGAATTGCATGGATTTGGTGAGGCCGCGCCGCCCGGCGCTTATGTCCTAAGAGGCCTGGACCGGCGGCGCTCGGGGACAGGCGGCGACACGCCACTGCGCGGGCGCCGCGTATTGCGCGCGGCGTGGCTCGGCCAGTGAGATGGGCCGCGGCAGTTGCACGCCCGACGATGGCGCGAGGCCGTGCGGACCGGCGGTTCCGTCGCCGGGGAGCGTGGGCTTCACGCGCAGCGGGTCGACCGTGGCCAGGCTGCCCCGGCCAGGAAGCTGGGCTTTGCCCTCGGTGCCGGCGATATCGGAGGCGTGGCTGTCGACCCGGTTCCCGGCAAGCGGCGCGGAAGCGCCGCCAAGGCCGTGATCCACCAGCACCGACAACATCAGCAGCGGCAGCGCCACGAGCACGGCCGTCGCCCGGCCGCGGTGCCGGCCGGCGAACCCTGTCCAGATGCTGCCCGTGCGTCGGGCCTTGGTCACGGCGCCACTCCCTGAACCCGGCGTCCCGCGGATTTTCCGCTTGGCTTGTTGCCGCCTGCGCCCACACATAGAACCAGGTGCCGCCGACCGCAAGGCATGTCCTCGCGCGCGGCGTCCCGCCATTGTAACATCGTCCGGTGCCGGTTGGTTCGGGGGAGATCGGGTGAGCCGCAAGCTTCTTGTCGTGGAGGACGACACCATCACGTCCAGCTACCTGGTGCAGAGCCTCCGGGAGCAGGGCTATGCCGTCGATATCGCCGAGGACGGCAGGGAAGCGCTTTACCTCGCCAGCGACGGCGCTTACGACCTCGTCGTGCTCGACAGGATGCTGCCGGGACTCGACGGCCTGTCGGTGCTCAAGGCCCTGCGGGCGGCGCGAATCGAGACCCCGGTCCTGCTGCTGTCGGCGTTGAGCACTCTCGACGAACGGGTGAAGGGCCTGAAGGCCGGCGGCGACGATTACATGGTCAAGCCGTTCGCCGTCTCCGAGCTGCTGGCGCGCATCGAGGTCCTGCTGCGCCGGCGCAGCGCCGGGCCGGAGGCTGAAACCAAGCTGCGCTGCGCCGACCTTGAGATGGACCTGATCGCCCGAAAGGTATCGCGAGCGGGCAAGGCCGTCGATCTGCAACCCCGCGAGTTCTCCCTGCTCGAATACCTGATGCGGCACCAGGGCCAGCTCGTCACCCGCACCATGCTGCTCGAGGCCGTGTGGGACTATCACTTCGACCCGCAGACCAACGTCATCGACGTCCACATCAGCCGGTTGCGCCAGCGCGTCGACAAGGGATTCCAGCAGTCGCTGATCCACACTATCCGGGGCGCCGGATACCGGCTCGCGGCGGAGGGCTGACCGCTTGGCGAACCGTCCCCAGAGCGCAACCCTCCAGATCGCGCGCGCCTTGATTCCGCTGTCCCTCGTCGCCACGCTGATCCCGTTCGGCGTGCTGTATTTCGATCTGTCGAAGCTGCACGAACGGGAGGTTTCCCACGAGGTCGGCGGCGAGCTGGCGGCGCTGAAGGCGGTCTACGAAAACCAGGGAGCGTCCGCGGTCGAGGAGATGATCCGGGACCGTCTGGCCAGTTCGTCGAGCGGCCGGATGCTGTACTTGTTCGAGGACGGCTACCGCTACCGCGTCGCCGGGAACCTCACGACCTGGCCCGCCAGGTCCGCCTCCGGCTTCGACTGGGAGGTAGTGCCGCTCAGCCGGTCGACCTTCGCCGAGCCGGAGGTCATGGGCGCCACCGCCACCGAGCTTCCCGGGCGCTACCGTCTTCTGGTGGCCGTGCCCCGCGACGAATGGGGGGTGCCCTCGGCGATCGTGATCAAGGCCGCCATGCTGGGATTCGTCGTCGCCCTGGCGCTTACCATCGTGGCCGGATTCAGGGTATCGCATTTCCTGCGCCGCCACATGAGCAGCATCGTCGAGACCGCCGAGGACATCCTGGGCGGCGACATGTCCCGCCGCGTCAAGGTGAGCTATCTGCCCGTCGAGTTCAGTGTGGTGTCGGCGTCGCTCAACGCCATGCTGTCGCGGATCGAGGACAGCATGACGACCATGCGCGCGGTGACCGACAGCATCGCGCACGACTTCCGCAGCTCGCTGACCCGGCTGGGCGCGCGGCTTGAGATGGCCTCGGGAGGCAAGGGCGGCGAGCAGGAGCTGCGCACCGCCATGCGCGACGCCGCCAGCGAAGTGGACACCATGCTGCACATCCTCAATTCGCTGCTCGAGATCGCCCGCGCCGAAGCCGGCGTCAGCGGCGACCAGATGGTCGACATGGACCTCGCCACCCTGATCTGCGACGTGGGCGACCTCTATGTGCCGGTGGCGGAGGAGAGCGGGCTGCGCCTCAACGTGCATGCAGCCGAGCCCATCCAGGTCCGCGCCCATCCCGAACTGCTGGCCCAGGCCATCGCCAATCTGATCGACAACGCCATCAAATACTCCCCCCGCGGCAGCGCCATAGAACTGCGGGCCTCGCTGGGGCCGCTCGGCCCCCTGATCGAGGTCAGCGACCGTGGTCCCGGCATTCCGGCCGAGGCGCGCGAGCGGGTGATCCACCGCTTCGTGCGGCTGGACGCCGCGCGGAAAAGCCCGGGTTCCGGGCTGGGACTGAGCCTGGTGGCGGCCGTCGCCAAATTGCACGGGGCCTTCCTGAAATTGCACGACAACCTGCCCGGGCTGACCGCGGTGATCCAGTTCGTCTCCAAGCCGCGGCGAAAGCCGCCGCTCAGCTTCCTGTTCAGGCGCGCCGTGGAAAGATGAAGAAAAGTTAATCTTTGGGCCATTGTCAGTTCATGCCCATGGCCGTATTGATAGGAACAGGGCCCTCCGCCGCAATTGCCGGGGACCCTGCCGCCCGGGGAGGGCGGTTGGCGCCGAACCGAAAGGCGCTTCGGGGAAGATTGAAGTACACAGCGTCGAGGAACCATGAACAACACCCAATCCGTGATTTCCGGCCGTGCGCTTGGTTTCGGCTTCGTCGTCCTGGTCCATGCCGGTCTGTTCTATGCGCTCATGTCGGGCCTCAGCAACACCATGGTCGAGCTGCTGACGGGTCCGATGGAGACCGAGATCATCGAGGAGACGACCAAGGACGATACGCCGCCGCCGCCGCCGCCGCCGGATTTCAAGCCGCCGCCGCCCGCCTTCGTCGACATGCCGATGATCAGCTTCGATACCGCGGCGACGACCTCGGCGATCCAGAACGTCACCAACGAGGTGAAGAAGGCGCCGCCGCCGCCGCCGCCGCCGCCGACCGCGGCGCCGACCGAGCCGCGACAGGATCCGCGCCGGCCGATCACCCAGCCCGAATATCCGGCTACGTCCGTCCGTCTGAGTGAAGAAGGGGCCGTCATCCTGAAGTTCATGGTGATGCCCAATGGCCGTGTCGACGGCGAGACCATCTCGGTCGTCGAAAGCAGCGGCTCCGAACGTCTCGACAAGGCCGCGATCGCCGAAGCGCGCAAGGCCTGGAAGTTCATCCCTGGAACGAAGGACGGCAAGCCTGTTGCTGTATGGCATCAGTTCCGTGTCGTTTTCGAGCTGAAGAAGGCGCGCGGCTAACCCCGCGTGCCTTTCCACGCCTTGCAACCAACCTGCGCCGGTGCAACCGGCTTCACGTCAAGAATTCAAAACGGAGACAACACCATGAACCGCCTGTCCACCCTCAACTGGGGCGCCCGTGCCATTGCGCCGGTCGTCCTTGCTCTGGCCCTGACCGTCGCCCCGGTTGCCGCTGGCGTCGCGATGGCTCAGGACGCGGCCGCGCCAGCCGCCGAAGCGCCTGCCACCGACGCCCCCGTCATGACCGACCCGGCCGCTGCGCCGGACGCCTCGGCGCCGGCCGAAGCCGCGCCGATCGAGGACGCCACGATGGCCGAAGTCGAGAACCCCTACGGCCTCAAGGCCCTCTGGGAGCAGGGCGACTTCATCTCCAAGGGCACGCTGATCATCCTGGTCATCATGTCCATGGGCACCTGGTACATCATGTTCACCAAGGTCTGGGACCAGGCGAAGCTTTTCCGTCAGGCGAAGGCCGTCGATCGCGACTTCTGGAAGGCCCCGAGCCTGCAGGAAGGCCTCGACAAGCTGGACCGCGGCAACCAGTTCCGCAGCCTGATCGAAAAGGGCCTGGGCGCCGCCCAGCACCACGAGGGCCGTCTGACCGACCAGATCGACGCGCCGGAGTGGATCGCCAACAACCTGCAGCGTGAATCCGACAACATCCAGATGCGCCTGCAGGGCGGCCTGGCGTTCCTCGCCACCGTGGGTTCGACCGCGCCGTTCGTCGGTCTGTTCGGCACGGTGTGGGGCATCTATCACGCCCTGATCGCCATCGGCATCGCCGGTCAGGCCTCGATCGACAAGGTCGCCGGTCCCGTCGGTGAAGCGCTGATCATGACCGCCATCGGTCTGGCCGTCGCCGTTCCGGCGGTGCTGGGCTACAACTGGCTGGTTCGCCGCAACAAGGCGGCCACCGAGATCGTCCGCAACTTCGTGACCGACTACGGTTCCTACCTGGTGACCAGCCGCGCCGCGACCGCCCGGAGCAACTAACATGTCGATGTCCGTCGGAGAACCGGAAGACGAAGGCGTCATCTCCACCATCAACACCACCCCGCTCGTGGACGTGATGCTGGTGCTGCTGATCATCTTCCTCATCACCATCCCGGTGGTGATCACGACGGTGCCGGTGACGCTGCCCAAGGCGACCAATCAGGCGACGATAACGAAGCCGGAAAACATCGTTATCGCCGTCGACGCCGACGGCAACGTGTACTGGAACGCCGTGCAGGTGGCTGGTGCGGCCGAACTGTCGGAAAAGCTCGCCAAGGTGGCGGTGCTCGACCCTCAGCCGGAAGTCCACATCCGCGGCGACAAGTCGGCCCGCTACGAGTTCGTGGGCCGCGTCGTCGTGGCGTGCCAGCGCGTGGGCATCGTCAAGGTCGGGTTCATCACCGAACCTCTCCGTCCCGGCGCCTGAACCGTCCGTCCATAAGGAGTTTAGCCAGTGTCTATGAGCGTAGGTAACTCGGGCGACGAATCAGGCGTCATGGTGGAAATGAACACCACGCCGCTGATCGACGTCATGCTCGTGCTGATCATCATGCTGATCGTCACGATCCCGATCCAGACGCATGCCGTGAAGCTCGACATGCCGGTGAACAAGCCGGCGGCGCCGCCCGAGCCGCCGGAAGTGGTGGAGCTGCAGGTGGACTTCGACGGCACGGTGCTCTGGAACGGGAACGTTGTCTCCAACATGGGGCAACTGAACGGCTACCTGAACACCGTCGCCGCGCAGCCGAAGCAGCCGGAGATCCACATCCGCCCCCACAAGCTCGTGAAGTACGAGTACGTGGCGAAGGTGATGGCGGCTACCCAGCGTCTCGGCCTGAAGAAGATGGGTCTGATCAACGATAGTTCGATCGGCGGCTGACGCATTCATTCCGGGTTCAACGTCGCGAACCTAAGGTCTGTCATGCGCGGTTGACGCGTAGAACTTTGAGAAAATGGAAGACACACATGAACGGGAAACATTTCGTCGCCCTCGTGATGGTCGCCCTGGCCGGTCCGGTCCTGGCAACCGCCGTAGTGGACACGGGCGCGGCCATCGCTGCCCCCAAGCAGCAGAAGATGAGCGAGAAGGTCGGCAAGCCATTACAGGCCGCGCAGGAGGCGATTGCCGCCAAGGACTTCAATAAGGCGCTGCAGAAGATCGACGAGGCGAAGGCCGTCGAAAAGCGGACGCCATATGAAAACTATGTGATCAGCCAGTTCGAGACGAATTCATATCTTGGGCTGAAGCAGTACGACAAGGCTGCCAGGGCGATCCAGGCGACGATCGACAGCGGCATCGCGGCCCCGGAAGAGGTCACGACCCTGCGCAAGAACCTGATCCAGATCTACTACAGCCTGAAGAACTACAACGCCGCCGTGCAGACCGCCCAGCAGTACCTGGCCCAGAATCCGGGTGACACCGACATGCAGGTCCTGGTTGCTCAGAGCCAGTATCTGCAGGGCAAGTGCGGCGAAGCGGGTGCCACGGTAAAAAAGCTGGCGGACAACGCCCGTTCGGCCGGCCGGCCGGTGAAGGAGGAATGGCTCCAGATCCAGCTCAGCTGCGCCCACAAGGCCAAGGACCCGAACTCCATGCGCGATGCGCTCGAGCAGCTCGTCCGCGTTGCTCCCGGCAACAAGGACTACTGGCGCGACCTGATCAACGCGTTCCGGGCCACCAACGCGAGCGACGCGATGAACCTGGAAAGCTTCCGGTTGATGGAGCGCCTCGGCGCGTTGAACACCGCGGATGACTACATGGAGATGGCGCAGGTCGCCGTTCTCCTCGGCGTGCCTGGCGATGGCCAGCGTGCGATCAAGCAGGGCTACGACAAGAAAATCCTTGGTCAGGGCAACGATGCGGGTCGTCACGAGCGTCTGAAGAAGACGGTCGATGATGCGGTAAAGGCCGATAAGGCCGAGACCCCTGGCCTCCAGAAGGAAGCCGGTTCCGCGGCGACTGGTGAAAAGGACATCGCGGTTGCCGACTCCTATGCCAGTTACGGCGAGTACGACAAGGCGACTGCGTCGTACCAGGCCGGCATCAAGAAGGGCGGCCTGAAGAATCCGGCCGCGGCACAGCTGCACCTTGGCCAAGCCCTGCTGGGCGCCGGCAAGAAGGCCGAGGCCGACGCGGCCTTCAAGGCCGTCAAGGGTGACGCCGCCTATGAGAAGCTCGCCACCTACTGGATGATCGCTTCGTAAACAACCGGCTGGCCGCTTCGGCGGTCAACCGGCGAGACTACCCAATCCCCCTCGCTTCGCGGCGAGGGGGATTTCCTTTGGGCGTGGGCGGCTGACCGCGGGTTGCTTTTGCGTGGCCCCGGCCTCCGCACTTCGGTACCCTGCGCGCGGTCGCCTGCAGGGATAAACGGGAGGAGCGGACGTGACGGCATCGCAGCGGCGCAGTCTGGCCTTCTGGGTGGTCGGGTTCCTCGTGTTCCTCGGCGTCGTATGGCTGCTTCGGGCGATTTTGCTGCCATTCCTCGCCGGCCTCGCCGTGGCCTATTTCCTCGATCCGATCTGCGACCGCATGCAGCGCTGGGGCATCTCCCGGGTCTGGGCCACGTCGCTGCTCACCGTTGTCTTCGCGGTGCTGGTGGTCGCGGCTTTCGCGCTGCTGCTGCCGCTCGCGATCCATCAGCTCGGGGACCTGGTCGACAGCGCGCCGACGCTGCTGGATGCGGCCCGGGAAAAGGTCCGCGTGCTGCTCGACCGGTTCAACCAGGTCGTCGATCCGAACACCGCCGACCAGATCCGCGACGGCTTGACCAGTTCGTTCGGCGGCTTCGGCTCGTGGATCGCCGGCGTGCTCACCGGCCTGCTTTCCAGCGGCCTGGCGCTGCTCAACATTCTTTCGCTGATCTTCCTGACGCCCGTCGTCGCGTTCTTCATGCTGCGCGACTGGGACGGCTTCATTGCCAAGCTGGAGTCCTGGATCCCGCGCAATCAGGTCGAGGTCGTGCGAAGCCTGGCGTGTCAGATCGACGACATCCTGGCCGCCTGGGTGCGTGGCGTGGCGCTGGTCTGCGTGCTGCTGGCCGCGTTCTACGCCGTGACGCTCAGCCTGATCGGACTGAAAGTCGGGCTCTTCATCGGCATCTTCGCCGGCTTGCTGTCCTTCGTTCCGTTCGTCGGCGCCGTCGGCGGGCTGATACTCGCCGTCGGCATGGCGGCCATCGAGTTTGACGACCCGTGGCGGATTGCCGCCGTCGCCGCCGTCTTCCTGATCGGACAGGCGGCCGAGGGCAACTGGCTCACGCCCATGCTGGTGGGCAACAAGGTGGAACTGCATCCGGTCGCCGTGATTTTCGCGCTACTGGCCGGCGGCGCCCTGTTCGGCTTCGTCGGCCTGCTGCTGGCCGTGCCGATGGCGGCTGTGATCGGGGTGCTGACCCGCTATGCGATCCAGCAATACCTGAAGAGCCAGCTCTACACCGGCCACAACCTGCCGCCGCCAGTGTAGAGGCGGGCCATGGCGCGGACGCCATGGCCCCTGGGCTCTCCTACATCCAGTACGGCGTGGCGTTGTAGTAGCTGTGGACCTGTTTACCCCAGGTCTCGTCATCCCACCTGGGCGTCTCGTCCGCCTCGAAGGTGGGCGCGTTCTTCAGCTTGTCCTTGTCGATATTGACGACGTAGCCGTCCATGTCGGTGTTGTATTTCAGCACGCTCCACGGCAGCGGATGGTGCTTGTCGCCCATGCCGAGGAAGCCGCCGAACGACATGTCGGCATAAGCGACCTTGCCGCTCAGCTTGTCGATCATGACGCTGTCGATCGAGCCGATCTTCTCACCGTCGGGGTTGTACACCGTGGTGCCCTCGACGCGGTCGGAGGCGATCAGTCTGGTATGAGTTGTCGTATCCATTGGTCATCCCTTCGAGTTGTTGAGGAAGCTGCCGCGCCATCGGGGCGCCGACATACCCGAACAACGGGGTTACCCGGTGGTGTGTTCCCGATTTTCCTTAGGAATCGCGGAATCGCGGACGCGATGGTAACCGGCTATGCCTGCGGGGCGGCGCTGATGCGGGCGTGCTCCAGGCCGCCGTTGCCGGGCAGCCAGCCGATCAGCTGATAGGCGGTGCCGCCATGGCCGTCACGGACGTGATCGAAGACATATCCTTCGGCGCGAAGTCCGTTGATCGCCGCCCGCACCGAATGCAGCGGCAGGCTGGTTTCATGCTGGATCAGTTTCACGTCGGCACCTTGCGGACGGCTCATGATCGACATGAGCACGAAGTGCCGCGCGTCCTCCGAAACCATAACCGCCGATGCCTGCACGCGGTCACGGGACGCG
>JBKJNE010000553.1:0-6664 GCA_046596015.1 Alphaproteobacteria bacterium | reverse complement strand
GGCGCAGGCCTGGGGCATCGCCGACCGGGGCCTGCTCAAGCCCGGCATGGCCGCCGACGTGGTGGTGTTCGACCCGGCGACCATCGACCGGGGCGAGGAGATCTTCGTCCACGACGTGCCCGGGAACGCCAACCGCTACATCCGCCACCCGACCGGCATCGACACGGTGATCGTCAACGGCCAGGTGACGGTGAGCCGGGGCGCCTATACCGACGCGCGCGCCGGGCTGATCGTCTAGAGAGCACCAATACGGCGGGGCGTTGTCAGAAAAACTTCACTGGCAAATCCTCGCCGGTTTCGGAACCATGGCCCGGAAGCGGCGGCCGCTCCGGCGGTCGGCACATCTGTTGCCATGAGGACGACCATGCCCAAAGACGGTGTCTATGACGTGCTGTTCCTGTGCACCCACAATTCGGTGCGCAGCATCATCGCCGAGGCGATCCTCAACACGCTGGGCCAGGGCAAGTTCAAGGGCTACAGCGCGGGGACGAAGCCGAAGGGCTCCCTCGAGCCGCGCGCCCTCAGCCTGCTCCAGCTGATGAAACATCCGGTCGAGGGACTGCGTTCGAAGTCGGTCGAGGAATTCAGCGGCCCGGACGCACCGGCCTTCGACTTCATCATCACCCTGTCCGACCCCACCGACGGCGAGCCCGCGCCGCGGCTGCCGGGCCACCCGGTGACCGCCCAGTGGACCTTCCCCGATCCATCACGCTTCGAGACCGGCGAGCACGCAGAGGCGGAGATCGCCGCCGAGTTCGCCGAAACCTACAAGGACATTCACGCGCTACTGTCCACTTTCGTGAGCCTGCCGCACGAGTCCCTGGACCGGCTGAGCCTGGAGGACAAGGTGGGCGAAATGACCGCCCAGCACGCGTCGAGCAGGGGTTAGGCAGCGGTCTTGGGCCGCTTGTGCACAAGGCTGTCGCCGAGGAAGTGGAAGACCGCCTCGCCGGCATCGTTGCGCAGCTCGTGGCGGATGGTGACGCGGCCGATGTCGGTGCGCTTTTTCCATGGCCGCTTTTCCAGGATCTCGGCCCAGGCGCGGACCCGGTCGCCGGGCTTCAGCGGCTTGCGCCAGCGCACCTGGTCCCAGCCGATGCCGCAAACCCAATGCACGTCGCCGAACACCTGGTGGTCGAGCAGCCGCCAGATCGCCGCGGTGTAGATGCCGCTGGCGCTGAGGCCCTCGAACACCGGATGGCCGGCGGCCAGCGCCTCGTCGTTGTGGAACCATTGCGGATCGTAGCGCGAGGCGAAGGCGATCATCTCGTTCCGCTCCAGCATGAACGGCTCGGATTCGACAATCTCACCCACCGCCAGATCCTCGAAATACCGCCATTCGGTCATGGCCTTCGCCTTCCCATGCAGCTAGCCTGTTGCCGACCTATGTAGACCCATTGTCGCCGGTGCCACAACGGCCGCGCCCACGGGGAGAGGCGCTTAATGAACTACCTGGCCTTCATCCTGTCGAACCCGCGCTTCCTGGCCTACGGGTTCATGATGCTGTTCTTCTCCGGCTTCGGGCAGACTTATTATTTCGGCCCGTACACGGATTCGGTGCGCCAGTCGTTCAACCTGAGCCACGGCGACATCGGCCTGCTGTTCTCGCTGGCCACGGGCCTGGCCGGCCTGCTGATGATGTGGGCCGGCCGCAAGATCGACGACATGGACCTGCGCACCTTCACCTTCCTGATCTGCGTGACGCTGATCGCCGGCTGCTTCTCCATGTCGACGGCCAATTCCATCCCGACCCTGATGCTGGCGTTCTTCCTGCTGCGCATCTCCGGGCAGGGACTGATGATGCACGCCTCGTTCACGTCCATGGCGCGCTATTTCGACAAGGAGCGCGGCAAGGCGATCTCTATCGCGTCGTTCGGCATGGCGCTCGCCCAGGCGACCTTCCCGGTGTTGGCCAAGACGCTCAACAGCGAGTTCGGCTGGCGCGGCGCCTGGCACTACAGCGCCCTGTTCCTGACCGTCACGCTGATCCCGATGATGCTGTGGCTGCTGGTCGGCCACAAGGAACGGCACGAGGCGTTCCTGCGCGACAACGAGGAAGGCGCGCATGGCGCGCAACAGAAGTCCGGCTGGGCCCGCCGCGTGCTGCTGCGCGACGTCCGGTTCTACCTGATGTTCCCGTCGGCCATGACCATGCCGTTCATCCTCACCGGCTTCATCTTCCACCAGCAGCACGTCGCGCGGCTGCAGGACTGGCCCATGGGCCTGCAGCCCAAGGCGTTCATCGCCTTCGCGGGCGTCGCCTTCGTCTGCTCGATCATCGCCGGGCCGCTGGTCGACCGCGTCGGCGCGCGCAAGATGATCGCCTGGAACACGCTGCCCTTCATGGCCGGCATGGTGGCGCTTGCCGTCACCAGCCACCCGATCGCGGCCTGGCTCTATCTGGGACTGTCGGGCATCACGCTGGGCTTCGGCATCCCGGCGGGCGCCGCGTTCTGGACCGAGATGTTCGGCCCGCGCCACGTGGGATCGGTGCGCGCCATCATGAGCAGCTTCGGCATGCTGGCCACGGCGCTGTCGCCCTATGTCATGGGCCTGGCCTTCGACCATGGCGCCTCGGTCAGCCTGCTCGCGTGGCTCAGCGCCGCCTATCTGGGCTCGAGCGCCGTGCTGGTCTGGCTGGTGGTGTACAAATACTGGGAACGGCCTCATCTGGAGAAGGCATGATGATCAGGTTCGAGTTCTTCTTCGACTGCTCCAGCCCATGGACTTATCTGGGCTTCGTCAACATCCAGCCCCTCGCCGCCGAGTTCGGCGTCGACATCGAGTGGAAGCCGATCCTGGTGGGCGGCATCTTCAACGCGGTCAACGACAGCGTCTACCGCAACCGGGAGAACCCGGTGCCGGCGAAAGCCAGATACTCGCGCAAGGACCTTTACGACTGGGCGCGGGTGACCGGCATCGAGATCAACTGGCCGACGATCTTCCCGATCAACAGCGTCAAGGCCATGCGCGGCTGTTTCATCGCCGCCGAGGACGGCAAGCTGGTGCCGTTCGCGTCGCTTGTGTTCCACGCCTATTGGGGCGAGAACCGCGACATCAACGACGACGCGGTGCTGGCGGACATTGTCGCCGAGACCGGCCTGGACCGGACCCGGTTCTTCGACGGCATCGCCCGGCAGGACATCAAGGACCGGCTGAAGGCCAACACCCAGGAGGTCATCGACCGGGGCGGCTTCGGCTCGCCCACCATGTTCGTGGGTGGCACCGACATGTATTTCGGCAACGACCGGCTGCCGCTGGTGCGCGCGGCGTTTGAACGGCTCAGCCGCTGACCAGACTGTCGCCCTCGATCCGCCGCATGGCGTCGAGGAAGGACGGCATCACCGGCACCGGGCGGTGGGTGGCCAGGTCGGCGCAGACCATCACCGTCTCGCCCGAGGCGAGCAGATCGTCGGCGTCGGCGGGGTGGATTTCGAACAGGTTGGTGACGCTGGTGCGGCCGACCCGCGCCGCTCGCACGCAGACGTCGATCTGCTGGTCGAACACCAGCGGCTGGCGGTACTCGACCACCGAGCGGACGAGATGGAAGTCCAGGCCGGTCCGGGCCACCTCGCCTTTGTAGTCGTAATTCATCGCCCGCATGTACTCGGTGTGGGCCACGTCGAAATAGGTCAGGTAGTGGGCGTTGAACACCACGCCCTGCGCGTCGACCTCGGCGTATCGGGTGCGGATGCGGTGGAAGAATTTGAAATCGGAGCGCGCCATGCGTGGCACTTTCAGACATGGCGCGCGTTGGAGCAAGGCCTTCGCACAGCAAATGAGTTTGCAACTTTGTCGCATATGCTACTATTCCCACAATGAATGTGCAAACTTTTGACAACCTTCAGTGGACCGGCAGCCCGGACAAGCCCATCGAGGATATTCTCGCTGGGCAGCGTCGATCGTTCCTCGACCAAGGTCCAGCGGACCTGCGCGAGCGTCTGGGTCATCTCGATGCGCTGGACGGCCTGATCCGGAAAAACCACGGCCGGATGGCCGAGGTGCTTCACGACGATTTCGGCCACCGGAGCAGCCACGAGACCCTGCTGGCCGAGGCGCTGGGCTCGCTGCTGGTGCTGCGCCATACCAGGAAGCACCTGCGCCGCTGGATGAAGCCTCGGCGCGTGCCGATCAACCGCCTGCAGCACCCGATGGCCAGGGCCTATGTGCTGTACCAGCCGCTCGGCGTCGTCGGCGTCATGGCGACCTGGAACTATCCCTACAAGCTGTGCCTGGTCCCGCTGGCGCAGGCGCTGGCCGCCGGCAACCGCGTGATGCTGAAACCGTCCGAGATGACGCCCGGCGCCGCCGCCCTGCTCAAGGAGCTGCTCGCCGAGATATTCGACGAGGACCGCGTGGCGGTGATTACCGGCGACGCGGCGGTCGCCGCCGCGTTCTCGCGCCAGAAGTTCGACCATCTGATGTTCACGGGATCGGCCGCCACCGGCAAGCTGGTGATGCTGGCCGCCGCCGAGAACCTGGTGCCGGTGACACTGGAGCTGGGCGGCAAGTCGCCCGCCATCATCGGCAAGGGCTACGACCTGGCCAAGGCGGCCGGCGCCATCGCGTTCGGCAAGCTGATCAACGCCGGCCAGACCTGCATCGCCCCCGATTACGGCTTCGTGCACGAGAGCCGGATGGATGCCTTCGCGGCGGCGTTCGCGGGACAGGTCACGGCCATGTACCCGTCATTCGCGGCCAATCCGGACTACAGCTCCATCGCCAGCGAGCACCATTACGACCGAATCCGCGGGCTGGTGGCGGACGCCCGCGACAAGGGCGCCGAGATCATCGAGATCAACCCGTCGAACGAGGTGCTGGGCAACCGGCGCAAGATCGCCCCGACGCTGATCCTGCAGGCGACCGACGACATGGCGGTGATGCAGGAGGAGGTGTTCGGCCCTGTGCTGCCGCTGAAGTCCTACCGCTCGATCGACGAGGTCGTCGGCTATATCAACGCCCGCGAGCGGCCGCTCGCGCTCTACCACTTCACCAACGACAACGACGAGAAGCGCATGGTGCTGAACCGCACCCTGTCGGGCGGCGTCACCATCAACGACACCATGCTGCACGTGGCGATCGAGGACCTGCCGTTCGGCGGCGTCGGCGCCAGCGGCATGGGCGCCTATCACGGCGAGACCGGCTTCCGCACCTTCAGTCACGCCCGCTCGGTACTGGAGCAGGGCCGCATCGCCTTCAACAAGGCGGCATGGCCGCCCTTCGGCACCCGCATCGAGCGCATCGCCCGGTTCCTGATCGGCCGGTGACCCGCGACCGCTCAACCGGATGACAGGACGGGGAAAACCGGTATTATCTGCGCCTCAACCCGTCAGATTCGGAGTTCTTCATGCTGCGGAAGACCGCTCTCATGGCCACTGCCGCCGCGCTGGTCGCGGCCCAGACCACGCCCGTGTTCGCGCAGGAATGGCGCAACCTCTATGCGGCGCAGGAGAGCACCCTGGCGGGCGTTCTCGGCGAGGACGAGGTGGCCGGCATGGCCTATCTGCGGATTCCGTTCGGCGGCCCCGCCCATCTGCGCAAGGCCGACGTGAAGTACGGCGTCAACCTGGCGGCCCGCATGCCCGACAGCGTCTCGACCAACTATGTCGACACGCGGCGCAACCTGATGGCGCTGGCCGACCTGAAGTTCACGCCCGACGGCTTCGAGGACCTTCGGGTCAACGGCCTGAGCCTGCGCGAGGCCGAGCAGCGCCTCGCCTATCGCAGCGAAGGCGAGCCGTCGCCGTGGTGGACCTACGGCCTGATGGCGCTGGCGCTGGGCATCGGCGCGGTGATCGTCGTGACGGCCTCCAGCGACGGTTTCAGCGAAGAGAACGCGCCGCCGGCGGCCCAGTAACGATTCATCCGCACGGCCTTTCTGCGTGTTGACAATACGGTTTGCCGCCCATATGGTCCGCGCCTCGAATTCAGCCGCAACGCGGTCCGGAGCAGAACGATGAAGGTCAAGAACTCACTCAAGTCGCTGAAGGCGCGCCACCGCGACTGCCGCGTGATCCGCCGCAAGGGCCGCGTCTACGTCATCAACAAGACGCAGCGCCGCTACAAGGCGCGCCAGGGCTGATCCCGGTCCGCAGGCGAAGGAATTCAAGGGCCGCGTCCGCAAGACGCGGCCCTTTCCTTTTGGGGCCAGCGCTCAATCGTCTTCCAGCACCCTGGCGATGCGCAGCACGTTGGTGCGCCCCGGGGTGCCGAAGGGCTCGCCGGCGGTGACGACGATGTGGTCGCCGGTGCGGGCGAAGCCGTGCTGCTTGGCAACCTTGCGCGCCTTGTCGACCATGTCGCCGAAATTTGCCGCGTCCTCGCGGATGAAGGTATGCATGCCCCAGGCCAGGGTGAGCCGGCGTGCCGTATCCTGGCGCGGGGTGAGAACCAGGATCGGCACGGCGGGCCGCTCGCGCGCGGCGCGAAGGGCGGTCGAGCCGGAGGTGGTGTAGGTGACGATGGCCGCCGCCCTGATGGTTTGCGCCACCTGGCGCGCGGCGGTGGTGATGGCGTCGGCGCTGGTCGCCTCGGGCGTCGGGCGCACCGAATCGATATAGGTCCGGTAATGCGGGTCCTGCTCCACCTTGGCGGCGACCCGGTCCATCACCTCGACCGCCTCGATGGGGTAGTCGCCCGCGGCCGATTCGGCCGACAGCATGAC
>JBKJNE010000453.1:0-9966 GCA_046596015.1 Alphaproteobacteria bacterium | reverse complement strand
CGCCACCGGCAACGACATCATCGCCTCCGCCATCGGCGGAGGCGATGATGTCGTTGCCGGTGGCGGTCATCGAGACGCTGCCGTCCGTGCGGACGTCGTCGGCGATGGCCGCGATGCCGGCAAGCTCGATGGTGGCGTTCGTGACGCTGCCATCACCGATGGTCTGCAGTGACACGACGCTGGCGCCGGGGACCTCATCGGCGCCGTTCGACGAGATGTTCGCCGACGCAGTGACGTTGAGCGTGTTGCTCGCATTGTGCTGGGTGGCCTGGGCGGTAATCAGGTTGTTGGAGGCCTCGATCGAGCCGTTCAGGATATCACCAGCCGCGACCGCGCCGATCAGCGTACCGCTTACTTCCGCATCGACCAGGACCGGCGTGTCGATGTTGCCCTGGACGTTCACCAGAGCGAGCGAGGCATCGGTTTCCACATCGGGGCCGCCCGCCGGGTCGTAGACCGACTGGTTATCACCGTTGTTGAAGTCGACGTTGGTGCCGCCGCTGTTCAGCACGTTGTTGGCGCGGTTGCCCGAGGCCAGCGCACCAACAGCATTGCCGTTGGCGGTCAGGGTGCTGCCGCTGGTCGTATCCGCATCCGACAGCGCCGAGATTTCGGTGCCGCCGACCAGTGCCGTGTACGAAACCGTCTCATCGGACTGCTGGACGTTGACCACGGTGGTCTGGGCCTGGTTCAGCACGTAGTTGATCGATGCGGCGCTGGCAGCGTCGTTACCGCGCGCTTCGGCGACGACGACGTTGCCATTGGCGGTCAGGGTCGAGTCGGTAAGGTCGCCATCCAGCGCCCCACCGGCGAACGAGCCGGCTTCGACGGAGATGGTGGTGCCGATCACGTCCGAGTCGACGTTCACCGAGTTCACCTGCCGCGAGGCGATGGCAAAGGTGCTGCGCTCGACCAGCAGGCTGTCCCCGTCAACCTCGATGACCGGTTCGTCGAAGGCATCATTGGCGGCAACATTGCCGCTGGCGGTCAGGACGTTCGAGACGTTGTTCGACCGCGACAGGGCACGGACGCTGTTGCCGTCGACGCTGAGCGTGCTGCTAGTGACATCGACGGTGCCATCGGTGCCATCGGCGTCGATGGCAATGGTCGCGTCCTGGATCAGAGTCGAGAAACCATCGGTACCCTGGTCGCCGCCGCCGATGCCGTACTGGTTATTGGCGATGGTCGCCACCGGACCGTTGGTGGTCGCGCCGCCGGTGATATCGCCGTCGCTCAGATCGAAGCTGCCCACGTCATAGGTCAGCGTGTTGGCGGCGTCGTTGCCGGCCGCGATCGCGTTCATGGCGTTCTTGTCGGCTTCGATGGTGCTGGAAACCAGGTCCTGATCGCCGATGTTCAGGTCGATGGTGATGTCGTTGTCGAGCATCTCCACGGCAACCCCACCGTCGGCCAGGGTCTGGAACGACTGGTCGTTGACCAGCAGGGTCTCGCCCTGGGCATGGGTGCTGCCGTCTTTCAGCGTGGCGCTGTCGACGCCGTTCACCGACGCGCTGTCGATGACGCCGTCGATCTCCTGGGTCTGGGCCTTCACGCTGACGGTGTTGGTCGCCAGGTTGATGCGGGCCGAGGCCAGTTCCTTGTTCTCGCTGGCGGTGACAGTCGAGCTGTCAACGTCGCCGATAATGGCGAACACGTCGATCGTGATATCCAGATCGTCCTGGCTGACCAAAATGGCGGCGGAGCCCAGCACACCATCCTGATCGGCGAGGGTCTGGACGTTGACCAGACCGCTCGACGCGGCAAGGGTCGTCGCGTCGATGCCGATGGAGTTGGTGGCCTGGTTGAGCGTCGCGCTGGTGGTCGCGGCGTTCTTGTCGGCCGAGATGTCGCTGTCGCTCACCAGCGCGCCGCCAACGGCGACGTTGATCAGGTCGCCGGTGATCTGTGCCGTCACGACGGCGCCGTTCAGGTCCTCGACCGACTGGTCGTTGACCAGCGCATAGCCCGAGTCGAGAGCGACGAAGGTCAGGCCGCTCGCCGCCCGGGTTACCTGGGTGGCCGACTGGAAGAGTTGCGCGTCGGAGACGGTGGTGCCCTTGACGTCGATGGAGTTGGTGGTGGCGTCAGCCAGGTTGCCCCAGACGCGCGCGTCGAAGGTGTTGCTGTCAACATCGATCGAGGACGAAGTGACATCGCCACCGCCGGCATCGGCCGTAATGATGGCGCTATTGCCCCCGGACGGCGCCAGCGTCGCGGTCAGTTGGGTACCGTCTTCGACCGTCTGCGAGTTCACGACGCCGGCCGAGGCCAGGATCGTGTTGCCGTCGAGGCTGATGCTGGCTTCCGTCGACAGGTTGCCGATGGCGCGTGCCAGGAACTCGTTGGTCGAGACGCTGAGATCCGAACTGATGAAATCGTCGGCGGCCGCATTGGCATCGATCGCAGCGAGAACGTTCGCCTCGGCGCTGCCGCCATCAAGAACCTGGACGGTCAGAACGCTGAAATCGGCCGACACGCTGCCGGTCTCGGCAGTACGGCTGAGCAGCACAGGGTTCAGGACCAAGCTGCCGGCACCGTCGATGGTGGTGGCAGACACGTCGATCTGCGACGACTGGCTGTTGCCGGTGGCCTCGCCAAACGCCCTGTTGCCCTCGACCGAGATCGAGCTGTTGACGACATCCTTGGTGGTGCCCTCGGTATAGGCGGCGGTGACGGTCAGCAACGTGTCGGTGGACGCGGTCTGCGTGCCCTCGTTGTACTGCACGGAGTTGATGGCGACGAGCTCGTTGGCGACCGTGGCGTCATCGACGACGATGGCGTTGGACACGATCGAGCCGTTCGCGATCGCGCCAGCGGCGTTGTCGTCGGCGGTAACCGAAGAACCGGTCACGTCCTCGACCAGCACGTTGAAGTCGCCTTCGTCCACCGTGGCGGAAACCGCGACATCGGTGTACTGGGCGCTGGCGATGAACAGGTCACCGTTCACGTTGGCAGTGTCGACACCGGCGAAGCTCACGTTGTTCAGGCGGGCACTCGGCACGCCCACCTGGCTGATGCCGTCGAGGTCGACCGAGTTGGTCGCATTGTTGCTGGTGGCCGTGGCCGTGATTTCGTTGCCGGTGACATTCAGGTCGCTACCGAGCAGGTCGGCCATGTACTCGCCACCGAGGTTCTGCGTATTGCCAGCCTCGATGACCACGTTCCGAACTTCGGCATCGACCGTGCCGCCGGTGTTGATCTGTGCGTTAGCCACGCCAGCGGTGCCGACGAGCGCAACGGCGGCGCCATCGGTCAGCGCAACAGTGTTGGCGACCGTGTTACCTGTGGACTCGGCATCGACAGTGTTGTTCGTCACGTCTAGCGTTTGACCGGTGAGCGCCGTCACCTCGACTTCATCCGTGCGCACCAGCAGGCCTACTCGCGAGTCGCTGACCAGCGAGGTCACGTCGGAGCCAACATTGAGTTGGGCGTAGTCAACGAGCGACGTGGCACCCGCGTCGATGACCGGCACGCCGCTGGTCAGTGTCGCCTGGCCGACCTCGGTGCTGTTCTGCAGGATGTTGACCGCGCCCGCGATGGTGTTGGCACCGATGTTCGCCGTGCTCATCGCCGACAGGCTGTTGTTATCGACGATGGACGAGCTGCCCGTCCCCAAGTCGATGAAATCGATCTGGACGTCGGTGTTGTCGACCAGCGAAGTGATGTCGCGCAGTTCGTTGATCTGGAGTGAGCCGAGGGTCGAGGCGGCATCGTCGTCGGCAATGCCGCCGTTCTCCGCGAGGAGGAAATCCTGGAAATTCTTGACGTCGTTGCCCTCGGCAACCGCGAACACTTCGTTGTCGCCCACGAAAACCGTGTTGGTGCCGCCGTTGACGTCGTGGCTCGCCAGCGTGTTGTTCGGCGCGGCCAGGATGACGTTGATCGTCTGCGCGCTGGTCAGCGCACCCGTATTGTACTGCTCGCTGGCGATCGCCTGATCGCTGGAGCCGGCTGCGACGACGATCGAGCCCGGAGGCGTCGAGATGTCGATCTGCAGATTGTCGGCCTTCGCGCCAGCAACACCGAAAGCGGTGGCGAGCGCGACGGCGCTCACGCCCGTGAGTACACGCAACTTAAGCATCAGGTATCCCCCTCTATGCGTAATGCTCGCCGAAAGCCCTTCGGCGAAGCCCCCTTCAAAACGCCATATGGCGCCGCCCACCCCGGCCGCCCTCCCAATCCTGGACAGGCCGTATCGGGCATTACGATGCTCGAAACCTACCCCAATCCACCGGGGTCGTCCAGCCGTAAGTGCTGCAAAAGCTTCGGCAAAACATGTCACGTATGTGACGGTATGGCCCGATCCGGGCCGCTGCGGAAGACCGGGCCGGCCGATACGATGCCGTTATGGTCCGGCCGTAATGTTTTTTGGGCGCAATTTTAGGCAAATTGTCAGGCAACCGCCGCGAGTCGGCGCGCGTCGTCGGCGTTCGACGACAGGTTGCGCAAGGCGTAGAGCACGAATTCCTTTTTGAGCTCCACGGGCACGTCCATGTAGCGGCAGAGGTCCTGCACCCGCTCGCAGATGAACTTGGGGTGGTGGGAGGCAAGCGGCTTGCCGTTCCGGCTGTAGTAGACGTCGTGGATGAACGGGATGAGGTCGTCCGGCAGCGCCAGCTTGAAGTTGCGGCAAACCAGCTTGAAGATGTCCTCGTACATGCGCTGCGACGGATTGTCGATCTCGATCTTGTAGGGAATGCGGCGCAGGAACGCGTCGTCCATCAGGCTCTCGGGGTTGAGGTTGGTCGAGAACACCAACAGCTCGTCGAACGGAATCTGGAAGGTCTTGCCGGTGTGCAGGGTCAGGTAGTCGACCCGTTTCTCCAGCGGCACGATCCAGCGGTTGAGCAGGTCCTTGGGCTCGACCCGCTGGCGGCCGAAGTCGTCGATCAGCAGGACCCCGTTGGTGGCCTTCATGTGCAGCGGCGCCTCGTAGAACCTGGCGATGGTGTTGAACGACATGTCCAGCATGTCGAGCGACAGCTCGCCGCCGGCCACGATCATCGGCCGCCGGCACGCCACCCAGCGCGAGTCGAGGGTTTCGGTGCGGCGCCTGATCAGGCCGGGCGCGACGGTCGGCGCGGTCTCCCCGGACGACGCCTTGTGCATGGTCGCGTCGTACATCTTGATGACCTGGCCGTCGACCTCGATGCTGTAGGGAACGAACACCACGCTGGCGAACGCGGCGCCGATCGCCTCGGCCATGGTGGTCTTGCCGTTGCCGGGCGGACCGTAGATCAGGATCGACCGGCCCGAGTTCACCGCCGGGCCGATCTCGTCGATGAAGCCGTCGGGCAGGATCATGTGGGTGAGGTTCGCCGCCAGCACCTCGCGGTTGATCGACTCGCCCAGGATCGACTGCTTGCGCACCTGGGCGATCCAGTGGTCGAGCGTCACCGGGATCGGGCCCACATAGGAGCACTGCTCCAACGCCTCGATCGCCAGCTCGCGTCCCCGCGTGGTCAGGGTGCTGCGGATGTCCGGCCCGGCGCCGCCTGTGCCGAGCACCTGCACCAGGCCGCGCTCGCGCATGAGGTCGAGCAACTGGCCGCAGAGCAGCGTCGGCAGCTTGGTGGCGTCGGTCAGGTCGTTCACCGTCTCCAGGCCCAGCGAATGGAACACCTTGATGGCGTGGTTGAGGAGGAAAGTGCCGCCGAGACCGGTGTCCTCCAGCGTGCGCGGCGGCTGCGGGAAATAGTTGAGCGCGTCGAACAGCTGGTCGTGGGTGATCGCGCCGATGGCGATCAGCTTCTCGCCGATCTGCCCGCCCTCCGTGCGTTGCAGCGCCAGCGCCTGCTGGACCTGGCCCTCCGTGATGATACGGCGGGCGACGAGGAATTCTCCGAGCTTCATGCAACGCTCCCATCGGGCGGCATGCAACCGCGGCCAAACCGCGTGCCTGCGCCAGTCCAGACTCCCTCGCGGGAGGATGACGAAACACCGAATTCCAGGCTAATTCCCACGGCGGGTGCATCGGTCATCGAGCGTATCGGGACGCGCTCTTGCTGGATGCCGTCGTACCCGGACACGCCGCGCACTTCGCGATGAATCATCTGTAGCCCCAACAGTTTGATATGGGCGAACCCCGGCGACGCATGTCGGGAAATGTAACCCGATCCGGCGGTCCGGCCAACCCGCCGCGTTTCCGGCGTTGCGCAGGGATCGTCGAAGCCGCCGATTTAAGGCTTTGCGCCGGTAGCGGAATGGGAGGACGCTAGAGGCCGGGGAGACTGAAGGACCGGGCCGTTTCCGCCCGGAAGGAGACAATCATGGACCAGCTCAGCGCCCAGGACGCCTCGTTCCTCTATACCGAGCACGAGCGCGTCGCCAACCATGTGGGCGGCCTTTACATCTACGACCAGTCCACCGTGCCGGGCGGCCTGGTGACCTTCAAGCGCATCCTGAGGCATCTGGAATCCCGCCTGCACCTGGTGCCGCGCTACCGGCAGAAGCTGTTGCACGTGCCGGGCAACCTGGATCATCCCTACTGGGTCGACGACGCCAAGTTCGACATCGAATACCACGTCCGCCATATGGCGCTGCCCAAGCCCGGCGACTGGCGCCAGCTGCTGATCCAGACCTCGCGGCTCTACGACCGGCCGCTCGACATGTCGCGGCCGCTGTGGGTGTTCTACGTCATCGAGGGCCTGGACAACGTCGAGGGCCTGCCGCCCGGCAGCTTCGCGGTGGTGACCAAGACCCATCACGCGCTGATCGACGGGGTTTCCGGCACTGCCATGGCGACGGCGATCCACGAGACGGCGCCCGACGCGCCCGATCCCGTGCCGCCGCCCTGGGTGCCGGAGACGGCGCCGACCGAGATCGAGCTGCTGACCCGCACCTACCTGAACAATCTGGGCCAGCCCATGAAGTTCATGCAGTTGATGGGCGAGGTGTCGCCGGCGGCGCAGCGCCTGCTGGAGGGCCTGTCCAACTCGAAGTTCAAGATCCCGGAGGCCATCGGCCAGGTGCCGCGGACCCGCTTCAACGGCAACGTCTCCGGCCACCGGGTGATCGCCGCCACGTCGTTCCCCATGGCCGAGCTGCGCGCGATCAAGAACGCTGTCGCCGGCGCCACCATCAACGACGTGATCCTCACCATCGGCGGTGGCGCGCTGCGCCGCTACCTGCTCGACAAGAACGAGTTGCCCGACAAGCCGCTGATCACCCTGTCGCCCATCGCCGTGCGCGCCACCAAGGACCCCACTTCCTCGGCCATGGCCTCGGCGCCGGGCAACGAGGTGACCGGCATGCTGGTGTCGCTGGCGACCGATCTGAAGGATCCGCTGGCGCGGCTTCAGGCGGTGCACGATTCGGCCGCCAACTCGAAGGAGCTCACCAGCGCCATCGGCGCCAAGCTGATGACCGACTTCAACCAGTTCATCCCGTCGGTGACCATGGGCATGGCGTCGCGGCTGGCGGCGTCGCTGGGGCTGGCGACGCGCGTGAACCCCATCGTCAACACCGTGCTGACCAACGTGCCCGGGCCGCAGATGCCGCTCTATTTCTGCGGCGCCGAGATGGTGAACCAGTTCAGCCTGGGCATCGTGCAGGATGGCATGACCCTGTTCCACGGCATCCTCAGCTACAACGGCAAGCTGTCGATCACCGCCATGTCCGACCGCGAGGTGATGCCCGACCCGGCGTTCTATCAGGAGTGCCTCGATCAGGCGTTCGAGGAACTAAAGGCCGCCACGCTGGGTGCGCCCGTCGCGAGGGTGGACGCGCCGCCGCGGCACAAGCCGGCGAAGGCGAAGAAGAAAGCCGCTTCCAGATCGTGATTCGGCATACCTGCACAAAATATAGGCATGAGAATTTGCGCGCCTAAAATGTTTGCAGATCATTGCTCGTTCGCCGCCGGACCGTGCTAGCCTCCGGTTTCAGTTGCTGTTGCGAGGCGGAGGTGGCCGATGTCGAGAGCGATGATCAGGTGTCCTGAAACCGGCGGGATGATCTACACGGGCGTGGACCTGGGCTGGGACGAGGTGGCGGCCAGCCGTTTCATCGGCGAAACACTGCCCTGCCGCCGCTGTGGTTCGGTCCACGCGTGGAACGAGAACGATATCGAGCTGGACGAGGGCGGCTGCGGCGACTGACGCCGCTGGCGGGCCGTCAGGCGTTCAGGAACTTCTCCAGCGTCCTGTGGATGCGGCGGATGCGAATTTCCTGGTAGTTGCCCAAGGTTTCTCCGCGCTTGCCCAAGCCGTAGCTGGCGCCCTGGAACGCGCGCTGCTGCATCTCCAGGTTGCCGGTGTCCTGGTCGTAGACGGTGGCGAGGCCCGGATCGAGGCCCGGTGTCGTCGTGTAGCTCTCGCCCGGCTTCAGGTAATGGGTTTCGGCCGTGTCGGGCGCCTCTCCGTTCTCCGGGATCGGCCGCAGCACCAGGATGTCGAAGATGGTGCTGTTCACGTCCATGCCGTTGGGCCGGAACCGGTAGATCAGCGGCAGCACCACGCCCGAATGCAGGTAGGTGTTCGGGAACAGGTGATACTGGATGGAATCCATCAGCTCGGAAGGGCTGACCTGGGCCAGGTCGATGCCGTAGGCCTCGCTGAGCGCCGACCGGAGATGGTCGGCGACGACCGAGCGGGCCGTGCCGCCCTCGGGAATCTCCATGCCGCCCTGCCCGCCGCGCATGCGCTTCAGGATGTCTTCCTCGGTGACCGGCTCGGTCAAGTGCGGGCTCGGGATGCCGACGGTGTGGATGAAGCGGCTGGTGCGCTCGCCGAACACATCGTACTGGGCATTGGCGTCGCTCGCCGTGTAGAGCGCCTGCGAATGGGTCTCCAGCACGTGGTAGGCCTCGGCGAAGGCTTCCTGGGTCGCCTTCCAGTTGGCGGGCAGCACCTTCTGCACATGCACGGCCGTGTAGCGCTTCTCCAGCGGCCAGTTGGCAAAGTGCTTGGGCAGCACCTCGAGCCATTCGTCGAGCGGGCCGGCGTTCTCGTCCATGTTGATCCAGACGAAGCCGCCCCAGCGCGCCACCTTGACCTCGGGCAGGCGGTAGGCTTCATCGGTCACCTTGGGGAAGTCCCAGCGGCACGGGATTTCCTTCAGCGAGCCGTCCAGGTTCCAGGTCCAGCCATGGAACGGGCAGCGGAAGTGCTGGACGCTGCCGGTCGAGTCGGACGGCCGCAACTGGGTGCCGCGGTGCAGACACGAATTAACGAAGGCCTTGATCTCGTCGGGCGCGACGCGGGCCACCAGGATGGAATAGGGACCGATGTCATAGACGTGATAGTCGCCGACCTCGGGGATCACTTCCTCGCGGCAGGCCCATTGCCAGGTCTTCGGCCACAGCTTGCGCATCTCCAGCTCGAAGAATTCCTTCGATGTATAGCGTTCGTAGGGGATGTCCTCGTCGCCCAGGAACTCGTAGCTCTCGGCGACCAGCTCGGCCGGCACGTCCCAGCCATCGCGCAGGATCAGGTCGCGGGTGCTCGGACCGGGGCAGCGGGCTTCGCCGGGCTTCAGCTTTTCCGGATTCTGGACGTTCATGACAGTTCCCCATTCACATGCGCTTATTTTGCAGAATGACAGGAAAGGCGCGGCTTTGCCAGACGGCACGGCGGATTCCGGTTATCCTGTCGAAAATCCCGGGGAGGATGCATGAAGCTCGGCGCCGTCTTTCCGTTCACCGACGTCCACGGCGATCCCTACGCGATCCGCGATTTCGTCCAGGCGCTGGACGACCTGGGCTATGACCATATCGTCGTCTACGACCACGTGCTGGGCTCGAACCCGGCCAGCCGCCCCGGCTTCGACATGCCGTTCACCCACCTGTCGCCGTTCTATGACCCTCTCACCCTGTTCGCCCACATGGCGGCGATCAGCCGGCGGCTGGAGTTCTTCTCGGCGGTGCTGATCCTGCCGCAGCGCCAGGCGGCGCTGGTCGCCAAGCAGGCGGCCATCTGCGACGTGCTGGCGGGCGGCCGGATCAGGCTGGGCGTCGGCAGCGGCTGGAAC